>CALICZ010000086.1 GCA_938049075.1 uncultured Candidatus Saccharibacteria bacterium | reverse complement strand
AGCCTGCGACCATACTACATCGACTGGCTCGCACCATACCAGCCCAGCGTGGCCCATGTAGGGGGTAGCTCGCACGCCCTGCAGGAGATTCGCAATGGTACTTACCGCGATATCGACCAATTCTTTCATGAGCGCAGCTATTGGCGCGCCACCGACCGCCGTGCCCCGCACAATGTCTACACCAGTGCCGAGCGGCTGGATGACCTAAATAGCAGCAAAGGCTACAAGCAATCTACTGTCAAGACCGCCCTTGCTCGGACCGATGGCAAGCCATCGAACCCTGCTACCGCCACTGTGGCCGTTATCAACTTTGGCAAATCCGCCCGCTACAACACGCGCTACCAATACGATGCCAGTACCAACACCTACCAGCGTAGCATCGGCGGCGAGGCCAGTTTGGACCGTGAGGAAGGGCAGATTGCGCCCAGCGTTGTGGTGGCACTAACCGTCCAGCAGACCACCGTGCAAGAGGATGGCACGCGCGAGAATATTATCACCACTGGCCAAGGCAAAGCAACCATCTTCCAAAATGGCAGTGTAGTGGAGGGGATATGGCGCAAGACCGACCGTACTAGCCCCCTTGAGCTACGTGACGCTAATGGCAAGGCAATCGCTCTTACCCGTGGCCAGACATGGATTGCGGCAGTACCTGGTGGCACAGGGAGCGTGTCGTGGCAGCAATAGGCCCAGCCCGGCCATTACCACCTCATCGTCCACCCACCCTTATTAAGCAGTATTGGCCGCGCTATAGCCGCCGTGCTATTGGTGCGAGTGTGCTCATGCAGTGCACTATTGCCGGGCTCGTGGCGAGTACACTGTGGATGATTGGCCTAAGCCCTAGCCAGCTGCAGTTTTGGCTGGTCATTATGGTTGTAGTGCTGGCGAGTATCCCACTCAATATTTTCCTGCTCATGCAGCTACTCACCCCGCTCAAAGACCTCACACATGCTCTCAGCCATGTAGCAGGCGAGCCTAGTACCATTACACCGCCCAACCCCAATGCAGCACACTTCGAGCGCGATGGCTTTAAGCCGCTGCTGCAATACATCTACCAAACGGCCGCACTAGCTGGCCAAAACCCGCCGAGCCAGGCTCAAGCACAAGCTGCCCAGATCGAGGCTGCGCTGGATCAGACAAGCGCTGGCATTGCCATCCTCACCAGCCAGGGGCAGGTACGCTACCACAACCGCCACACCCCACTGCGCCAGAAGCATGATGGCGCGGCCGAGCTCGAGCTGCTATTCGAGCCAGGCGATGGCCTGACGGAGTGGCTCGCACACTGCCGTCACAGCGCCGTCCATGCCGAGAAAACCTGGCTGCGCATTGCAAACAAGCTGGTGGGTGAGCCTGGGCGGCGCATCTTCGACATTACGGCCAATTACGAGAAGGGAAGCAGTGCCGAGGTTGTGCTAGTGCTGCACGATCGCACCACCCTCTACCAGCCCGAGGACGATGACCTCGATTTCATCGCCTTTGCCGCTCACGAGCTGCGCGGGCCCATCACTGTTATTCGTGGCTATCTGGATGTCCTCGCCGAGGAGGTTGGCCCAGCGCTGGCTGGCGACCAGCAAGAGCTGCTAGGGCGGCTCGTTGTCTCGGCCAATCGCCTCAGCGGCTACGTCAACAACATCCTCAATGCCAGCAAGTTCGACCGCCGCCACCTGCGCGTCCACCTAGCAGAAGAGTCAGTGGCTAGCATCTACAATACTATCCGCGACGACATGCAGCTGCGCGCCACCACCCAAGGCCGCACACTCACGGTGGATATCCCCACCACGCTGCCCACCATTGCGGCCGATCGCTCCAGCCTATCTGAGGTGCTGAGCAATATCATTGATAACGCGCTCAAATATAGCAACGAAGGCGGCGAAGTCCACGTCTCGGCCGTGCAAGATGGTACATTCGTCACCATCAAGGTGCAAGACCACGGTATCGGCATCCCCACCAATGTGATGGGCAATCTCTTCCATAAGTTCTACCGCTCGCACCGCAGCCGCGAGACCGTAGCCGGCACGGGTATTGGGCTGTATATTAGCAAGGCGATCGTCGAGTCGCACGGTGGGCAGATTGGCGTGGTAAGCCGCGAAGGGGAGGGCTCTACCTTCACCATCACCATCCCCACCTACGCCAGCGTAGCAGACAAAATCACTGATGGCAGTAACAGTCAGCTCATCACCAGCGGCGGTGGCTGGATAAAAAACCACACGATGTATAAGGGATAACAGAGGTAGGAGGAGAGAAATTATGGCAATTCAGACAATTCTCGTCATCGAAGACGATCGCTTCATTGGCGAAATGTACGTGCGTAGCCTCCGCAAGGCGGGCTACACGGTAGACTGGCTCATCGACGGGGCAGACGGCCTCGTGGCAGCGCGCAACAATCACTACGACCTCATCCTGCTCGACATCATGCTCCCCGAGAAGCGCGGCAGTGAGATCCTCGAGGCACTGCGCACCGAGCCGCAGCACATCGCTGGCACGAAGATCGTCATCATGACAAACTTCGACCAAGACGAATCCACCCGCCTCGCCCTCCAAGCCAGCGTAGACGGCTACCTCATCAAAGCCGAGATCACCCCACGGCGATTGCTGGAGATTATTGCGGGGATGGGGTAGGCTTTTCTTTTTTGTAGATAGAGTCTATCTTGAGCTTATGTAGTAAATCTACCACACCATCACTCGGATCAAAGGCGTGAGGGGAGTCAAACGGTCCATTCACTTTTTGGCGAACTGCTTCGACTGTTTTTGATCCACTTCGTCGCAGTTGCAGATTTGGCAGCAACAGCCCTTGCCAGCCATCCATCATACGATACGATGTAAGTGCCATCTGCCCAATCCGGCAGTCAATAGCATATGCTCGCAGCTCATGCGATAGGGTACGACGCTCAAGTTCACCATCCCTCTTCGCAAGCCATACAGGGTGCTCGATATCATCTTTCGCGTGTGTTAACTCATGACTTAGCGTTACAACCTGTCTGCTTCGACGTCTTTGATCCATATTAATAACAACATTCGGCTGATTATTAATTATAGAATCAATAACGATATCACCCTCAGCATCTCGCCTTCCTGATCCTGATGGGAAATTGAATGTTAGCCCTGCCGTACTTGATCTTTCAAGACTTAGTTCTTCATAGTCCTTTGTATCGCACTGCTTAGAGCCTTGCAAACTCTCACTGAAGAGTTCCCATTTTGTAAACTCGTCAAGGTCCGGATCTATACGTACGACATTGTACTGCTCCTGTGTCATGCCTGTCATTGACGTATATGCAACCTCGCCAGGGCGCAGACCTACCACAGGAATTATCCGTTCTTTGCGCCAACCAGGCACCTCGTCAATTATTCCACCAGCACTGATACCGGGCACGCGTGCACAATCAACAGCTTCAACGAGATGTGCTGCGTGCTCTCCCAGTACGTCTTGGGCTTGTGCGCTTAGTGCCATTGTATGAAGGGTCTCAAGCGACCGCTTCAGCTCATCCTGCCGCGCTGCATACTCAGCAGGGTGCGGCGTGTTACTTCTGTTGCTCTCTCTCTCTCTGCTGTCATGTGGTGATTATACTACATTTTGTGTAGAACGCAATAGCGAACAAGCTTATTGGGGTAGCTTTCCCTCACATAGTAGGCGCATCGCAGTAAGTATACTCCGGCCGAGAGTGATATAGCGAATATTTGCCAATATGCTACTACCTCCATTTTCTTATTTGGTCAGTCCGTTATATACAGTGGTGGAGTTTTGGAGTTTTGAAGTTTTAGCTCTTGCTATATACCTCAAAACAACACGCAAATAAAAACACCTCACCGGGGCAAGGTATCATAGCATACGACATATTAGTGGTGACCTCACCGGGAATCGAACCCGGATTGCCAGGATGAAAACCTGGTGTCCTAACCGTTAGACGATGAGGCCGTGCAAGTGCACATAGCAGTGCTGTGTGCCATTATACGAAAAACTCGCTGGTTTGTCCACCATAATACCGCTCTATTGCCGCGCGAGCCGAGAATCATGCTCTGGCTGCGGCGATATCTGCTATACTAATGACACGATATTGCGTTATACAACAAAGTTATTATGGATATTTCGCCCGTTCCGACATCTGTGCTGGGGGAGCACCCGCCACAACGCCCTGCCAAACGGCGGCATAGCACACTCATGCTATGGGTGATGCTTGCGGCGGCCATCACTGTGGTGCTCTCGGCCATTGCTGCGGTAGTAACCCTTCTCTCCTCGCCGCAGCGCATGCAAGCAGCGGCAGTGTCGGCCACGCCATCGCGCACCGATGTGTTTCTGGCCAATGGCTATGGAGCAGGTCAGCGCGCAGTGCGGTTTGCGGCGGGGCAGGGTGGCTTGAACTTCTTGGGTAGCACAGCCGACCACTCGCGGCTTGCCATCGCGGGGCAGGGCGCGCAAGATGCCGCACCAGTGCTCCGGATTTGGGATACTGGGCGTAAGCAGGCAGTGGCTACTTGGCC
>CALICZ010000085.1 GCA_938049075.1 uncultured Candidatus Saccharibacteria bacterium | reverse complement strand
ATGGTTAGTGTTGGTACAGTTCTATTATAGCAATGTTGGGCGATAATAGCGAGCCACCGCATGAGCGGCTCACATTTTACGGAGTGTTAACCTAATACATAGCAGCCCCTGATGTCACTCTAGCAAGGAGCGTAATGGCCGAGATTATCACGAGAAATATCGCGCTTCTCACGCCCCTATTGATACACCGAGCTCGGCTATTTACTTGCCGTATCGCTCGGGCCGCTCAGATATTCCTCCGCGTCGTGGATAAGGAAGAGGCTCACGTCGTCGCGCGTTTTGCCGGCCTTGTGGAAGGGTGTGCCGATGACATGAATGAGGATGATCATATACACCAAGATGAAGCTAATCAGCCCCACCACCGTCAGGCTGGCGACAAATGGGTCGATATTGGTAATAAGCAAGAGGCCAAGCAACGCCACCACAATAGAGCGCGCCAAGATAGATGCCGAGGGAATAAAGCGAATCCGCTGGATGTAATCGACCCGATGGCGGTGGCGGAGCAGCACCGTCTGTTGCTGCTTAAGCTTGACGATGAAGTTAGGTGGCACATTACCCTGCTCCATCGTGGCAAAATACGGCGTTAAGCCCCGGATGTCCTGCCGGGCATCGTAGGCTGAGTGACGCACATCGTCCGAGAACCCTTGGGCCACAGCATGCAGCTGGCGGCGAAAACCATCGAGATCAAACACTGGATAGCTCTGATGAATCGCCGCGGCGTCATCATACATATCCTCCAGTAGCGCCGCAAACTCCGCTGGGATCCGCTCCGACTCTTTGTAGTCTGCAATCGTAGCCGAGAGCAAAAAACCAATCACAAAGGTCACGCTAGATATGACGCTATTATGCAATGAGCTCTGCTCAATCGGCTCCCACCCCAGGCGGTGCAGGACAAACTTCACGCTCACCACCACTGTCGCCACTGCCAGCGCCTGCCAAAAAATCCGCAGGAGCTTACCCTGCTGTTTGATCTGTTTTATTTGTTTGGTTGGTCGATTCATAATTTTTCTATTATACCGTATCTGGCGAGGAGAGCAATTGTCTTGCCTTGTTGTGTATGCAATCAACTAGGTTGAGCCGTATCGCTAGGCAAGGAATATGCTATACCCATACCCCTACTCCCTCTATAGGTCACCCCTACGGTGCGAAGCAAGCTCCTCCACCGAGGCAACATCGCGCAGCCACGGGAAGTGCCGCAGTAGCACCTCTGATTGCACAAGCTCGTGCCAGGAGATTGCCCGGGTGGTAATCCGCTCACCTGCATCGCAGTGTGGTGGCATGTGGCGCACGGGTTGCTGCGCCAACACCAGGTGGATAAACCACTCCATCTTCGGCTCGGGCTGCACCACCTCCAGCAGCTGCCAGTCGGCAAACTCCCAGCCTGTCTCCTCGCGCAGTTCGCGCTGGGCTGCTGCAATGATGGTTGTATCCTCGGGGTCGACCCGCCCCGCCGGTAGGTGGCCATGCCGCACAATGCCGCCTGGCTGCTCCTCGTCATTCACCAGTACGTTGCCCGCATCATCCACTGCAATGACGAGCACCGTATCGGGCCGGCGCACCATCTCGAAGGTTGCTACTGAGCCATCATACAGCCGCTGCGGCCACTGGTAGACGCGAAATATCTCGCCCGCAAAGACACACCTCGCCTCGGGCGGAATCATCCGAGCATGGGGTGGAATGGTACGTTGTGTCATGATGGTATTGTAGCATTGTTCGCGCCTCCACGCATTTCTCACTGCACATCATCTTCCAAAAGATTCGCTCCCGCACCCCATATCTGCTACAATAATCCTCATGCATAATGATATCGAAACAATCCTCTTTACCAACGATGACATTGCGCGTGCTGTGGCACGCCTGGGCCAGCAGCTGAGTAAGGAATATGCCGATAAAAACCCGCTGGTGGTGGGGATTCTGCGCGGGGCAGCACCCTTTATGATCGACCTAGTGCGAGCGATGGATTGTATGCTG
>CALICZ010000084.1 GCA_938049075.1 uncultured Candidatus Saccharibacteria bacterium | reverse complement strand
ATGAGCCTGGGCTACTGGCTGGGTGGTGTGCTGGCCGATACGCGCTCGCGTGATAGTGATGTGGCGTGGCTGCTGCTTGGCGCGGCGCTGCTGGTACTGACAATGCTGTGCCAATACCACGATATACTGCGGTGGGTGGCCCAGCTGCCGATCGATATTCGCCTGCAAGCTACGGTGGCGGCAAGCCTGCTCTTTGCACCGACCAGCCTGGTGCTGGGAGCGGTGAGCCCCTATCTGGTGGAGCGGCAGACAGAGACACTGGCGCGAACAGGTCGGTGGCGTCACTGAGTGCGGTGAATTCGATTGGTGGGATCGTCGGCACTTTTGCAGCGGGGTTTTTCCTGTTTGGTTGGCTGGGGATTCACGACGTGCTGGTGGTGCTTATTAGTCTGCTCGTGCTGGCCAGCTGGCTGGTGGTGCCAGGCCAGCGCTGGCAGTGGCGCGTGGTGGTGAGTGTGCTGTGTGTGGGCTTGGCGCTGGGCTATCGCGTGGCACCAGTGGTGCGGGCTCAGGCTGCGCAGACGATCGATACCGCGGCGGCGCACTACACACTCCAGCAATGGCATCGGCAGGATGGCGCGATTATCCGCGGGATTGCCAGTGGGCCGGCCGGTGTGCAGTCTGGCGTGGTAGTCGGGCAGCCGCAACAGCTGCCATTTTGGTACACGCGCCAGATGATGCAGGCGGTGGAGCAGGCCCCGCAGCGCCAGCGCATTTTGGTGCTGGGCGGTGGGACCTTCACGCTGCCGCGCCTCCTTGCCCAGCGCTATCCACAAAGTCAGATTGATGTAGTAGAGATTGATCCAGGGCTCTTGTCGATTGCTCGTCAGTATTTTTATTATCGCGATCCAGCCAATGTGCGGCCGATCTTCCAAGATGCGCGCGTCTTCCTTGAGCGCAGCACCGAGCAGTACGATATCATCCTTGTTGATGTGTATAACGACGGCGATGTACCCGCCTCACTGGCAACACACGAGTATGCTATCGCACTCAAGCGGCATCTCCGCCCCCAGGCTCGTGTGGTGGTTAATATGATTGCCAGTCGCCAACCAGCCTGCCAGCCACTGTTTGCTGCTCAGGATGCGCCGTATGCTGCTCTATTGGGGCAGGGGAGTTTCCGCTATGAGCGGGCAGATGGCTGGGATTATACTAATGTCGTGGCAACATACGGTGGCGACACCGCTCGTCAGCCAGCTCCCTTCGTCAGCCAGCCGCCCTACCATGATGATTATGCTCCTCTCGAGCGGCTTCGGCAGGAGTGCCGGGAGGTGTCTGAGCGTCAGGGGTGATAGGGTGAGAGCTGATACATTGTGTTATCCAACGTTGACTATCTACGTTGATTACTACTTCTGCGTTCGCTCGCATTTCCTATTACGCTATCCAATGGAATGGGAGGGTGAGCCTAGAGAGGATACGAAAGCATGAGCGTGCTTGTTATAGTGTGCTGTCAGCACCGACAGGGGTCGATCGCAAAATCGGTTGTAGTTTTCACAAAACCCCTTGCCAAGCACCATATCTGGCGTCTATAGTAGGACCCAGACGCTACATATATAGCGAGCACACATAAACACGGGAGAGACAAATAATAGAGATCGGCTCCAGGCGTGCCCTGGTGGCTGGTTTTGTGCACCGTATGATAAGGAGCCTAAGGGGAGGGATGATGACGATTCATATTACTAAGCGTGATGGTACGACCGAGCCATTTGACACAACCAAGATAAATGCCACGTTGCTGGCAGCAAGCCAGGGGCTGGCTGATCCGTTGCAGAAGATCGTGCAGATTGCTCGCGAATTGCAGCTGACGCTCTTTGATGGGATGACGACCAAGCAGCTGGAGGAGACGCTCATCCAGACAACGGTGCAGAATATTAAGGATGACCCAGACTACGACACAATTGCGGCGCGCCTGCTGCTGGGCACGATCTACCGCGATTTGCTGGGCGTATATACCACTGATGAAGAGCTGCGCCAGCGTCATAGGGAGGCTTTCCCGCGCTATATTCGCCAGGCAGTGGCCGATGGCTTGCTTGACCCCCGCATGCAAGATGAGACGATCTTTGACCTCGAGCGCCTCGCCGCTGCGCTTGACCCTAGTAAAGACAGACTCAGCAAATATCTTGGCGTGGTGACCAACCGCAACCGCTACGCCCTGCGCAAGCAAAACGGTGAGCCGCTCGAAGTGCCGCAGTTTACTACTATGCGCATCGCCATGGGTCTGAGCTACAATGAGGAACACCCTACTGAGGCAGCCATTGAGTTTTACCAGCACATGGCTAATCTCGAATACAGCCCGGGCGGTAGCACTCGCGTTAATGCTGGTGGGTTGTTCCCGCAGCTGAGCAATTGCTTCGTCATGGAAGTGCAGGACGATATGGAGTCGATTGCTAAGAGTGTGCGCGATACAATGTGGATTGCTAAAGGGACAGGCGGTATCGGTGTCAGTTTTACGAAGCTGCGGGCGGCAGGTAGCCCAGTCAAGACAACTAACACAACAAGCACGGGGCCAATTCCGTTTATTAAGATGATCGATACAGCGCTGTTTGCGGTGTCACGCAAGGGTAAAAAGATGGGCGCAGCGGCTGTGTATATGGAAAACTGGCACATCGATTTTAAGGAATTTATAGACCTGCGTTCTAACTCCGGCGATCCGTATTTGCGGACGCGTTTCCTCGATACAGCGGTGTTTATTAGTGATGAATTTATGCGCCGGGTGCAGGCTGATGAAGACTGGTATCTCTTTGACCCAGCCGAGGTCAGTGACTTGAGTGAGCTGTATGGCGCGGCTTTTGCTAAGCGGTATGCGTATTATATCACCCAGGCCGAAGCGGGCAAGCTGCGTGCTTATGACAAGCTACCTGCGCGCCAGCAATTCCACAGAATTCTGAGTAGCCTGCAGGCGACCGGCCACCCGTGGCTCACCTGGAAGGACGCTATTAACCTCCGGGCACTTAACAATAACACTGGTACTATTCACCTCAGCAACCTCTGTACTGAGATCACTTTGCCGCAAGATGAGCACAATATTGCGGTGTGCAATCTGGTGAGTATTAACCTCAGCGCCTTCCTGGATGACGCGACCAAGACGTGGGATTGGCCGCGGCTCGAGCAGGCGACGCGCTCAGCCACGCGGCAGCTTGATAACCTTGTAGACATTACCACAACACCTATCCCGGAGGCAATGAACAGCAACCTGCAAAACCGGGCGATTGGCCTGGGCTTTATGGGCCTGGCCGATGTGCTGGAGAAGCTCGAGCTGAGCTATGAATCTGAGGCGGCGTATGAGCTGATCGACCAGCTGGCGGAGTTTATTAGCTACTACGCCATCGATGAGTCGGCCGAGCTAGCGGTGACGCGCGGTAGCTATCCTCACTTTGCTGGCAGTGGCTGGAGTAAGGGGGAAT
>CALICZ010000083.1 GCA_938049075.1 uncultured Candidatus Saccharibacteria bacterium | reverse complement strand
AGCTGCACGTACCAATCGGCTTCGAATACAACCTCAAAGCCAAAGAGCCGACAATAAAACTCCTTACATTCCGTTATTTTTGTGGTAATTGTCACAGGATATAGTGCGTGCATATGCGTTCCTTTGCGTTAGATGATTATGCCATTATAGTAGCGTAGCGGCACTCTCTCGTATTGTATATTTCGGACATTATGCCTGGTATGTCTTGTGGTAGCGCTGCGGCGTATGCTGCGTAATCCACTGAAAACGATGGATATAGTGCGACTGGTCGGCATAGAGCTCTCGCCAATCTTCTGTAAAGCTCCGCTGAAACTGAACAATTGTCCGCAGTGCTTGAGGTGAAAAACCAGTTCGCTGACGAACAATCCGCCGCAGATGCCGCTCGGAGCAGCCCAACTGCTGAGCAATCTGGGTAATCGTATGCTGGCCATCAAGCCGAGCGATGACCTGCATGATAAAGTCATCTGCCTGCACTAGGTTACAGTCAATCATTCGTTGGATGCAAGTTGCGAGAATATCTTGCTGCTGAGTAAAGCTGTGCTGTTGCAACGCAGCAATAATATCTGTGACAGCCCAGCCGGCCAGCCGCTTAATAGGTATCGCTGCGCCAACGACTGCATCGACGTCACCGTGATACACACCAGGATGCAGACGTATTCCCACATAATGAAATCGTCGACCCAGTGCTATCCGCCAAGCGGTTTGGCATGGCGTCATGATAGAGGCGCTGCAGTCATCTAGATCAAAGACAATATCAATACATGCATCGGGCAAAATTGTGTAGTAGAAGTTGTACGCCTGTGGCTGCGTTGTCTTTAGCTCCCACAGACAGTACACATAGCGAGCGTGCGCTACCTGTGGTGGTATTTCGTCATACCGCACACGACGAGCAGCCGCTCGCATGATGCCATTTTGCTGAGGGGTGTATGGAGGTCTCATATACTTTGTGCCGAAAATACTGTGCAGCCAAGCACCTCTATTGTACCATGGGCGTTATCGCTACTCAGGCAGCAGCCAATGGCCACTCAGCAAGAAGGTTTCCATATCTGCAAGCAGAATAAGCCCGCACAGTATAATAACCACTGTAATACTCGAGCGAATCAGCGTACTGTACTGGGATCTCACCCGCTATGAGGGGCTGATGCTTGTCGCACATAATCGCGACGACGAGGCCAAAAAACAACCCTTGGCTAACAAGCAACCACACCAAACACATCAAATCCAGCTACGCCAAGGCCAAATGCAAGTGCAATAACATTCATGGTATCTAGTATACCTTATAGCCAGCGCCGCACCCGTCGGCAGTACCACTCGTAGCGCTCGCCAAAGACGTGGTGGATGGTGTGCTCTTCAATCGGAATAATCAGCCAGTTCAGTACCGCGAAGCACACCACTGGGCACAGCAGCGCCAGCCACGAGCCACTTGCCAAAGCACAGCCAAGCACCGCCAAGATATATGCAAGATAGAGTGGATTGCGCGAGAAATTGAACGGCCCAGTGGTGAGCAGCTCGCTTGGCTCGTCGAGCGGGTTGGTTGAGGTCTTCGCCCGATGCAAAGCATGCACTGTAGCACCCATCAGTAGTGCTGCAACAACAATACACGCCACCCCAGCGAGCCACAAATCACTTGCGATCACAATCGTCTCTGGCCACAGCCATGCAAGCGCAAAAGCAAGAAACCCAAGCCCGAAGAGATATGCATCAGGAATGTAATTATATATCATATGCTTCTTCATGTGTATGATTATACCACTTTATTACTGATGTGACATAATCATGATAGTATATTCTTACCCTGTGCGCATCATCCCTAATTCGTTTATCGGAGATGCGCTGCCTGTAGGGCATCATACACACTTGGCACAACTCGCACTAGTCCTTGCACGGCGATGTCTTGCGGTGCAGTGCGTGAAAAAACTGGACAGTCTTGGGCCGCAGCAAAGCCAATTTCCATTGCTGCGCTCAGTCCAACATAGCCATCTGGAGCATGAAGCATCACAAAATCTTCTTGACAAATTGCTGATAAATGCCAGGCTTCGACTACTTGTGGCGATATACCCTGCTCGGCAGTGTCTCGCACAAATGCTGCATTATCAAACTGCATCCGTTGTGGCGATAAAACTTGGCAGCCAGTTACAATAAGCTCATCATAGGTCCGGAAAAGTCCGTCTCTGTCACGCGTGTATGAGCCGCAAAGCACTGCTCGGGGCGGCTCAAAATTCCGTCGCGTCATATTCATATATCACTTCTGTTAGTTCACCGTGCCCATCAATACATGCCGCCATTTCGCGCATGAAGCTCTTATATTTCTTTGGTTCATCGTTCATCACTTCGCGCGTGCGCCAGGCATTTTTGCCGCCTTCAAATTCTTTGACCATCGTGCCCGAGACGGCATCGCAAAACATCAGATGAAATAGTTTGTCCTCAACGATTTCATTTGTTTGGCTGTGACGAACCCGCTCGTGATAGACACCGCGGTGCACAAAAGTACCGCGCAGTCCTGTCTCTTCAGCAAGCTCACGTGCTGCCGCTTCAACAACAGACTCCGCCCAACGTACTTTGCCAGTTGGCGCACCCCAAAAACCATAGTATGGATGCTTAAGCCGCTGCTGCAGGAGGTATTGCTTCTCATTATGGTGCTGCCGCTCAATAACAAGTAATACCGCCACTTTTGGTTGACGCTCAATCACACCAGCATCAGTATCTAGCTTATTGGCATATTCTTTTCCTTTGATCGAAAGCATATAGCCGTCAGCTGTTTTTATCACGTAGCCTAAGGCGACTAGTCGTTTGATGTGAAATTTGACATGGTCGCTATCGAGCCCAGTAGCTCGCTGCAGCGCAGCGAAATGAGTAGTTGGCAAGAATAGCAATTCTCGCAATATTTTTATCTGTGCATCGTGCACGGTTTCTTCGAGACTCATCGTTGTTACTCCCTTCCTCCCTACTGTAAAACGGTTAGTCTACAAAATCTAGGGAAGTCAAGTTCCCGATAGTCTAAATCTCAAAGCCATAGCAGCTCTCGCACTCCTCCATTTGCTACTTTC
>CALICZ010000082.1 GCA_938049075.1 uncultured Candidatus Saccharibacteria bacterium | reverse complement strand
CTTGGCTGCTATTTCTTCGCTAAGTCGTGGCATCGTTATATTATGCTGGTAGGGCAGGCGATTTATTTTTCGCTTTTTGTGGCGATCGTCTGGGCGATGGAGTGTTTTCATGCCTGAGCTCCCTGAAGTTGAGACGATTCGTGCGAGCTTAGCTCGCTTGGTGGTGGGGAAGCAGGTTGTGGCAAGCAAGGTGTATGACTCACCCAAGAGCTTTCCCAACGACCCCACAGCGGTGGCGCACTTCCTGCACGGTGCGACCATCACGGCGGTAGAGCGCCGCGCTAAGGTATTGCTGATTCGCCTGAGCACCAACTACACGCTGGTGGTGCACCTCAAGATGACGGGCCAACTGCTCTTTGTTGGTGAAGAGCGCTGGGGCGGCGGCCACCCAAACGATAGCTTTCTCCACGAGCTACCCGACCGCTTAACGCGGGTAGCGCTGACCTTTGCGGATGGTGCACATTTGTACTTTAATGACCTGCGCAAATTTGGCTGGATGAAGCTCTATCCTACACCAGAGGTGGCGCAGCTGCCCTTTATGCAAAAAGTCGGGCCCGAGCCGCTTGACCCGCATACTACGGCGGCGCAGTTTATCATGCGCATCCGTCGGCGGAACGGCACAACTATGAAGGCAGCCATCCTTGACCAAACGACCATCGCTGGCGTGGGGAATATCTATGCCGATGAATCGCTATGGATGACGCAGCTCCACCCCGCCACGCGGGTGCGTATGGTGGATGATGAGCAGCTTGCTGCGCTCTTTGCCCATATTCGGCAGGTGCTGCAGCTCAGTATTGACAAGGGTGGCAGCACCGACCGCAATTACGTCGATGCTGAGGGTAAGAAGGGGAGCTACCTGGCCTTTGCGCAGGTGTTTCGGCGTGAGGGGCAGCCCTGCCCGCGCCACTCCGACGTAGAGATTATGAAGATTCGCGTGGCAGGCCGCGGGACGCACATTTGTCCAGTGTGCCAGGTGAAAGTGGGGGAGTAACCGATGCTTTATCTCATCGTGGGGAAGAATAGCTACGTAGCAGAACAAGAGCTGGCGAAGATTATTCAGCACGTGCCAGTACCAGCAGAGCGCATCGATACTCAGCAGCTTGATGCCGCGGGTTTGGCTGAGTTGGTGCGCGGCGTGTCGCTCTTTGCGGCGCAGCGGCTCATTGTGCTGCGACGCCTGTCTGAGCGCCCAGACCTCTGGGAGCAGCTCGGCCAGTGGGCCCATGATATTCCTGACGAGACGACGCTTGTGTTGGTAGAGCTAGGGCTCGATAAGCGCACCAAAACATACAAAGCACTGCACAAAGCCGCTACCATCATCACTGCAGACCCACTGACCGACCGGCAGCGCCCTGCCGCCGAGCGGTGGCTGCGCCAGCTCGCCAATGCACGCGGCGTGTCGCTGAGCTCAGCGCATGTGCGCAGTATGGTAGAGCGAGCTCTGATACCGGATGAAAAGGGATATGGTGGGTCGATCGACCAGCTGCAGTTGGCACACGCCATCGACGCGTTGGCTCAGCTCGAAGCCGTTACCGATGATGCAATTGCCACCGTGTTGCCACCGGCCCGTGAGCTCTCAGTCTTTGATGTTGTAACCCTCGCAGTAGAGCGTCGAGGCCCAGCCTTGCGAGCTGCCCTGGATGAGCTGCGTCTGAGCCACGACCCATACCAAACTGCGGCGCTCATCTGGGCGCAGTGGACTCAGCTGGCGGCGA
>CALICZ010000081.1 GCA_938049075.1 uncultured Candidatus Saccharibacteria bacterium | reverse complement strand
GCAAGCGTTTTATTGTTGATGGCACAACCTATGGTCGCATCCCTTATGGCAAAAAATATCCGATCGTCCTCTTCGAGCCAGATACGCTGCGAATTATCACTGGCTCGCCGCAGCGCCGGCGTGATTTTCTCGATACACTTATCCAGCAATATGATGCACACTATAGCCACGAGTTGAGCCGCTACCACCGAGCACTGCAACAACGTAATAAATTACTGAAAGACACTACTCTTAGTGATGCGACACTTTTCTCGTGGAATCTTATCTTGAGTCAGTATGGTGCGTCTATTATTACTAAACGTCAGCGGGTGCTGCGTTATCTTAATGCGAAAAGCAGTGCTATGTACCAAAGTATTGCAGGCGTAGCGGATAGCGTTGCGCTACACTATTCGGAGGAGCGCAGCGTGACCGCGCAGCAGCTTCTCGCCGAGTATGAGCAAAAAACAGCGTATGATACAGTGGTGGGCGCGACGAGTGTTGGCCCGCACCGACATGATATAACGGTGCTGTTTCGGGACAATCTGGCCGCCAAGACTGCATCGCGGGGTGAAATCCGCACCATTGTGCTTGCTCTTAAATTTCTTGAGGCGGCTTATATTCAACAGCAAACAGGCCAAGTACCACTTATTCTACTCGACGATGTCTTTGGCGAGCTTGACCGGCAGCGCCAACAGCGTCTCCTCAGCGAATTCGTCGATAACCAGATTGTGATGACGAGTGCGGTGGGATGTGTGAGCAGAGTCGGTTAATTATTCAGCTAAACCATCAGTTTTTGAATCAAATAAAGGCGTTGATAGGCTTGTATCGTCTTTTGAATATATTGACATCTCGATCTTATTTACACTAGGCATGACTACTTTAGCTATATATGATAATTGCTGGTTACGATTAAGAATAATGTCAAAAGTAACTGTAGTTTCCCCTGTTTTTTTATCTATTATTTGTTTGTAGCTGTCGAAATTGATAGTTACTTCAGAAATTACTTTTTCTTTTTTGGCAGCACGCTTATCTGAGTATTTTTTGATATCTACTTTATATTGACCAACTTGCGGTTCAGTAAAACCGCGTTTTAGTAATTCAGATAACCCAAGATAAACAATATCATTGCGAGAACGATATCGTTCAGGTACACGACCTGGTGGATTATAGACAGTTTCACCTGAGTAAGGGTCTGTATATGAATTTATTTTTGATTGATCTTCAGTTTTTTTTGGTTGCGAAGGAGCGAGCCACCACCAAAGAATAGTGACAAAACTAAGGATTGCTATAATAATAGCAGATAGTATAAGAAGCTGTTTTCTAACTGAGCTAAGACCAAGGTCGTTTAGCAAATTTATGGTTGCG
>CALICZ010000080.1 GCA_938049075.1 uncultured Candidatus Saccharibacteria bacterium | reverse complement strand
TGATTGGTGGTCTGGCAGCGATTACCGATAAGATCGATAACTACCCAGGTTTTGCTGATGGCGTAGCAGGCCTCGACCTCGCCGAGCAGCTGCAGCGCCAGGCAGAGCGCTTTGGGGCGCAGATTGAGCTGGGTGAGGTATCGAGCCTCCGCAAAGATGGCAATGATACGATTGTGACAGTTGACGGGCAGGATGTGCGTGCCCGTGCGGTGTTGATTGCCACTGGCAGTGCATATAACAAGCTTGGTATCCCTGGCGAAGACGCATTGTATGGTCGCGGCGTACACTACTGTGCCACCTGCGACGGTGCGTTTTATAAAGGCAAGCGACTGGTGGTGATCGGTGGCGGAAACTCTGGCTTGCAAGAGGCGATGTTCTTGACTCGCTTTGCGGAGCATATTGACCTCTTGGTGCGGAGCACGATTAAAGCGAGTGAGATCCTCCAGACTGACCTGCAGCCCTTTATCGAGCGAGGACAAATTAGCGTCCATCTCCATACCGAATCGACTGAAATTATAGCAGAGGACGGCAAAGTAACTGGTGTTGCAGCCATCAGTAATGGCCAGCCAACTACCTTCGCCTGTGATGGGGTGTTTGTCTTTGTTGGTCTCAAGCCAAACACGGGCTTTTTGCAGAGTACGCCCGTCCAGCTCGATGAGCGGGGGCTGATTATTACCAATGAACATCTTGAGACGACGATGCCTGGCGTCTTTGCCAGTGGCGATGTGCGTAGTGGCGCAACGATGCAGATTGCTACAGCGGTGGGCGAAGGCGCGACGGCTGCTTTGAGTATCCGTGAGTATATTCAGCAGCACAAAGTGTAGAATAGATAGGGCTAGTGTGGGATAGCTAAGAGCCTAAATCTCAAAACTCAGCTCCTGAGTAGCATCTCCTTTCTATCTGATAAAGTAAAAAATCAGTCGTAATGGCTGATTTTTACTAGTGTGAAGACGAAGTTTATACACCTAGAGAGGTTGCTTGCCAACTGCACTGAAGGGCTACTGTCTGCTCTTTTTGGTCGCCTTTTCGATAAATCCTCTAGGCACTTACCCGATTATTGTTCCTTTGTATCAAATTGGATAGTGGTAATATTCGTCCACAGAAAGGAACGGAGAGGCCTATCATCACCCAAATGAGACGTTAGTTGGATTCAGACAATATTCCTAATCTCGCACGACAGGCGTACTGTGTTTTATCAGATAACTTCATATGTTATTAACTAAAGCGCTGTAGCTCAGCAAGAAACTTATCTGGATAGTTGGTAACGACGCCGTCGATGCCGCGCTCGGCAAGCTGCTGCAAGGCACCTGGGCGATTGACCGTATAGACGTAGGTAAAGAGATTCGACCGACGTGCAATTTCTATCGCCAATGGATGTGCATACAAGCGATGAAACCCTACTGCGGTGAAGTCGAGCTTTCGCTGGTAGGCCAAGAATGCAAAGGGATTATTACGGTGAAGTAGAGCGAGATTGGCCTGAGGTGCAAGCTGCCGAAATTGCCGAAGCTCGCGTACGGAGAATGACGAGAGTAGTACATTACCCCAATCATCTGGTGATGTGATGTAGCGGGTGAGGAGCTGATACGTTGGCTCGGCGCTACCGTGCCCTTTGAGCTCAATATTGAGTAGCACAACGCCAAAAAAACGGTCTAACACTGCTGCGAGTGATGGGATAGGCTGCTCACTGGTGAGGGCCTGCAACTCGGGGTATGTCAGGTGGCTGATTGATTCATTTCGGTGGTGGGTGCGTAGCAGGCGATTATCATGCGCCACCACGGGCACACCGTCGCGCGTCAATCGCACATCTAGCTCAAGCATATCTACGCCCGCCGCGACACCCGCTGCCATAGCGTCGATAGTGTTCTCTGGTGCGAGCCCGGCCGCACCGCGATGACCAATGATTAACATGCTAGCAGTATTATACCATCAAATGGGTTGGTGATGAGGATAATGTGCTTGCAGAGCAAGGTTGCACTGCCAGCGCATCTTCTTTTGCTATTACCGAGCAGATTTTGCTAAAATAAAACAGATAGCAACAGAAAGGAGCTAATATAAATGGCAGATTTTAATAAAATACTGACGCCCGGCGACGTTGACGCTGGTGTTGTTAATGTAGTGGTGGAGATTCCCCAGGGGAGCTACCATAAAATTGAATGGGATCGCGACCGCGCAGTGATGAAGCTCGACCGGGTCGAGCCAGCAATCTTTGCCAAACCAACCAACTATGGCTTCATTCCACAAACCCTAGATGAAGATGGCGATGAGCTCGACGCTCTCATCATCACCGACCAACCACTAACGACTGGTGTCGTTTTGGAAGGCAAGGTGATTGGCGTGCTGGAGTTTGTAGACGATGACGAGGTGGATGATAAGGTGATCGTCGTGCCAGCAGATGACCGCAACACAGGTGATGCAATCAACTCGCTCGAAGATCTCCCTGCTGCAACCCTCAAGCAAATCGAGCACCACTTTAATCACTACAAAGATCTCAAGAAGCCTGGCACTACTGTAGTGAAGGGCTTTGGTGATGCCGCGCGTGCCAAGCAGATTATCCATGAATCTATTGCGCGTTGGAATGAACGCTAGATAACGCGTTTAAGCAAATACAAAATACCCCACTGGGGTATTTTGTATTTTTACTTCAACCTCTGGAATCCTCTAGGTTACTATAAGCAGTTAGTACTTGCACAATATTGCTTTATCAAGAAAGTCAGAGGCTCGCAGGCTGGTTATCACAATAGGCTACCCACATCTGTTGGATAATAATGGCGATAGAGGGAACAAGGTTGCGGCAGATCGATAATTTTAGAGACTTAAGTCAAGATGCGTGGCAATTATCTAACGTTACCTCAGTTATTTATTCTTTGACTTTTTCGAAGCAGCCTCAGGCTTACTGATTGGCATAATTTTATCTGTCAGATTGATGGCACCATTAACAGCTTGAACGCGGATTTTGTTGAGCTGAAGGCGGAGCTTGTCGCGCGCGTGACTGGTAGTAACAAGCTGCGCCCAACCCGGCTTAGGGTAGGAGAGCTTGCGGGTAAGGACTTCGATGACATCACCATTCTCAAGTGGACGCTCGAATGGCTCCATCTTGCCATTGATCCGGAAGCCGTAGGCGTGCTTGGCGATATCAGAGTGGATGGCGTAGGCGAAATCCAGCGGCAACGCCCCTTCGGGGAGGTTGTAGATGTCTCCCTTGGGAGAAAAAACGAAGATGCGGTGGCCAAAGAGATCGATCGATAACTGCTCGCGAGGGATATCCTCGCCAGCGCGCAGGCGAGCGGCGATTTCTTGCAATTGCGTAATCCACTGCAACTGGGCCGGCAGATTTGATACGCCGCGCTTGGAGTCGCCCTTGAGATACTCCTTGCTATCTTTTTGTTGCTGGTAGTGAAAGCTGGCGGCAAGGCCACGCTCGGCGTATTCATGCATATCGCGGGTGCGGATCTGGAACTCGACGATCTGCTTATTAGGCGTGATGACCGTTGTATGGAGGCTCTGGTAGCCGTTTGGCTTGGGGATGGAAATATAATCTTTGATGCGAGCAATCATCGGTTGATAGAGCGAGTGGAGAATGCCCAGCACTAAGTAGCACTCTTCCTTGGTGTGGACAATGATGCGTAGTGCCATCAGGTCATAAATATTGTCGAGACTACCGCGCTTTTGGAGCTTGCGGTGCAGGCTGTAAAGGCTTTTGACTCGCCCATTGATCTCAAACTCGAGCTTCTCATCCTTGAGTGCCCGCTCGACCTCGAGGCGGACGACGCCAAGCTTGCGAGTGCTTTTGCCTAGGCGTTGCTTCATGACCTTCTCAAGCCGCTTGTATTCTTTGGGGTCGAGGTAGCTAAAGGCGAGTTCTTCTAGCTCCATCCGCACCCGCCCCATACCGAGTTGGTCAGCCATGGGGGCAAAGACCTCGAGTGTTTCTCGGGCGATCTTTTGCTGCTTTTCGGGCGACTTGAATTGCAACGTCTGCATATTGTGTAGCCGATCGGCCAGCTTGATGATGATGACACGTACGTCCTGTCCCACGGCAATAAGCAGCTTGGTAAGGTTGTCTTTTGTCTGAGGGAGATAGTGGTCGAGGTCGCGCATACCAGCCCGGGCTTGACTCACCTTCGTCACGCCATCAACGAGGAAGGACACATCATGTCCAAAAAGTGACTCAATATCGTCTAGTGACGTCTCGGTATCCTCAACGGTGTCGTGGAGAATACCCGCGATGATGGTGTCGCTGTCCATCCCCCAGTCGATCAAGATAATTGCAACGCTCAGCGGATGGGTAATGTAGGGTTCACCGCTTTTGCGCTTTTGTCCGTGGTGTGCCTGGGTGGCGAAGTCGATCGCATGGTCGATTTCATACAGCTGATCTTCGCTATAGAGACCGCGTGCTTTTGTGAGGACGTCTTGTTTGGTCACCATAAACCTAGTATATACTGCCAAGAAGAAAAGTGCTATTGCCCTTGACCATTCCACCTGCTATAGTGATGCTTAAATATGCTTATGCTAATGGAGGGAGAAATATAATGAGGCAAAGCAGGGCGGTATGGTGGATGCAGCGGAGCCAGAAGGGCTTCACGCTCATGGAGCTGATGATTGTCATTGCGATCCTGGGCTTACTCGTAACGCTGTCTATGACAGCGTATTCGGGCTATCGGCGGCGCTCGGTCGATGTCGCAACGCGTGCGGCAGCCACCAGTGCACTTGAGGCGATCAAGACGCACCACGCCAACGCTAGCGCTAGTGGTGCAAGCTATAGTACTAACCTTGAGCAAGTCGGTTACCGTCCGCCAAGCGACACAGCCGTGCAGGTTACGCTGAGCGCCGATGCCACCAAATTCTGTGTTCAAGCCACCGACCGTCATCTCACCGACATTCGCTACTACGCCACTACTGGCATGGCACGGCCGCAGACAGGCAGTTGCCCAGCGAGTTTCTAGCGCATTATTATGTGAAATGTCTGCTATAAAGCATATTCATAATTGCTTAACTGTCCGATATATTGTGCTAAAGTATACATATGAGTTTGACAAAAGCAATACAAGACTACATCGACAAAAGCCCCTACCTAACAAATATTGACGTGGAACTAGCGACAATGTTCAATGATGCGGGCGAATGGGCTGTCGCCCTTGAGCATATTTGCACAATATTAGCCGCAAATGGCTGCGTGTTATCTTCGCAAGAAATGGCAGAACTGGAATCACTAATTGACAAGACAAAGAAGATAGAATACGAGGACTTTGATGACGCTTTCTTAAATGCTGTTAAGGAAGTGTCAAATACCTACTCTTCGCGCACGTCAGTCTAACACTCCCTCCTTCGCTCTCGCAAACGTGAAAGAACGCCGTCGCCGTCTTTACAACACACGCCAGACGCCGTATAATGTCTTGCATGGCTGTCATAGCACCAATTATTTTGAGTACAAAAACTGATGAATACAAGGCTGCGGTAGAGCATTTTATGCCGTTTGCCAAGCGGGTTCATATTGATATTTCTGATGGCGT
The DNA here is from genome assembly GCA_938049075.1 of uncultured Candidatus Saccharibacteria bacterium. GTDB lineage: Bacteria > Patescibacteriota > Saccharimonadia > Saccharimonadales > Saccharimonadaceae > Saccharimonas. Next base: position 1,984 of record CALICZ010000080.1, on the reverse strand, counting down.
ATTTGCGCCCCGTCAAACGGTAGGGATCGGCCAACTGTGGTGGCCTCAGTCGTGGACGGTTGACATTCACGCTATGGTGGCGCGCCCCAGTGTGTATGTTGAGAAACTGATCAAGCTGCGGCCTAGTACTATTATTTTTCACGCTGAAGTCAAAGAAGATTTAATCCCTGTCTTGCAGCAGGTCAAGCAAGCTGGTATTCATGCTGGGGTGGCCTTGCAGCGTACTACGGTACCCGAGACGGTGGCGTCGTATATCGAGACGGCCGACTATGTATCGATCGTCAGTGGTAAGCTGGGTGAGTTTGGCGGTAAGGCGCGGATGATGCAAATAGAGAAGATTCGGCTGGTGCGAGCCATCCACCCTCGGGTCGAGATTGGCTGGGATGGTGGCGTGACGGTAGATAATGTTTTCCATATTGCCCAGGGTGGGGCTGACGTAATTAGCGTTGGTGGGGCGATCAATCACGCCAAAGACCCGCAAGCAACGTACAACAAACTCCTTGCTGAGATGAATCGCCAGAGTGTGATTTAAGGCCCGCGCTATGCTACACTAAGGAGCGTGACGCACATACCATTTCAGCTTCGTTCCGTCTATCAACCGACCGGTGATCAGCCACAGGCGATCGCCCAGTTACTTGGTGGCCTGGAGGCTGGCCAGCGCGAGCAGACATTGCTCGGTGCAACCGGTAGTGGCAAGACCTTTACGATGGCGAATATTATTGCCCAGCGTGGCGTGCCAACACTTGTTTTGGCGCATAACAAGACACTCGCTGCGCAGCTCTTTAGTGAGTTCAAGCAGTTCTTTCCAGACAATGAAGTACACTACTTTGTCAGTTATTTTGATTATTATCAGCCAGAGGCATACATTGCCAGCAGTGATACGTATATCGAGAAGGACTCGGCCATCAATGAAGAGATTGACCGCCTCCGCCATGCAGCGACTGATGCACTACTGACGCGGCGTGATGTAATTATCATTGCCAGTGTGAGTTGCATCTATGGCCTGGGTTCGCCAGCTGATTATTATGAGCTGTCCGTCACGGTGCGCCAGGGTGAGCGGCGAGTTCAGGACAAATTTTTGCGCCAGCTGATGGATATCCAATACCATCGCAATGATATCGATTTTGCACGCGGTGCCTTTCGCGTCAAGGGCGATGTGGTCGATGTCTTTCCGGCAGGGCAAGAGACGGCCTATCGGGTGGAATTTTTTGGAGATGAGGTGGATCGAATTACGCACATCAACCCGCTCACTGGCGAGATCCTCGATGAGCCAGTGGAGTTTACCATCTTTCCGAGTAGCCACTATGCAACTCCTAAGGAGAAAATTAAGCAGGCGATTGACCGGATTCGACAGGAGTACGAGGAGCGTGAACAGTGGTTTGAGGTGCACGGCAAGCTGCTTGAAGCGCAGCGCCTGAGCCAGCGTACTAAGTACGACCTGGAAATGCTCGAGCAGACTGGCTTCGTGAAGGGGATCGAGAACTATAGTCGCTATCTCACCAACCGCGAAGCGGGTGAGCAGCCAGCTACCTTGCTCGATTACTTTCCTGACGATTTCTTGATGCTAATCGACGAGAGTCACGTAACCGTCCCCCAAGTGCGCGCGATGTATAATGGTGACCGCGCTCGCAAAGAAGTGCTGGTGGAGCATGGCTTTCGCCTGCCAAGCGCGCTAGACAATCGCCCACTGCGCTTTGATGAATTCGATAAACATATCAACCAAGTGATTTACGTCTCTGCTACCCCTGGCGATTATGAGCTCGAGCGCAGCCCTGCTCCCGCTCAGCAGGTGATTCGTCCTACTGGTTTGCTCGACCCAGAAATTATAGTTCGTCCAACTGAAGGGCAGGTAGACGACCTGATTGCAGAGATTCGCGAGCGCACCAGCCAGCAGCAGCGCGTGCTCGTGACGACGCTCACTAAGCGGATGGCTGAGGATCTCTCTACTTATCTAACTGACCTCGGCATCAAGACGGCTTATATT
>CALICZ010000079.1 GCA_938049075.1 uncultured Candidatus Saccharibacteria bacterium | reverse complement strand
CCACCAGCACTGTCACCACTCGTTGCAGCACTTCACCCAGCGATGCACCAGCAAGCGCCCAGCCAGCGCCCGCCACTAGCGCAGTAGCAAGCGCTGCATAGAAAAGATAGCTCGCTGCCCGATCTGCCAGCACCTGCGTTCGCGACCGACGCTGCTCAGCCTGGCGCACCAGCTCCATAATATGCGACAACATTGTATCATCACCAATGTGCTGGGCCATAACATGAAGCGCACCAGTGCCATTGATCGTGCCTGCCGTCACAAGACTCCCTGGCTGCTTAGCAACAGGGCGCGACTCACCCGTGAGCATCGACTCATCCACCCGTGACGGACCAGCTATCACCTGGCCATCCACTGGTACGCGCCCACCCGGGCGCACCAGCACGGTCATCCCCACAACCAGATGATTAAGCGGCACTGTATCAATCGATTGTTCCGTCACGACCTCTGCCGTCTCGGGTAAGAGCTGCGCTAAGGTATGGGCGGCATCCGTTGCTCGCTTAATCGCTGCCATTTCGAGCCAGTGCCCGAGGAGCATAATGGTAATGAGCGACGCAAGCTCCCACCAAAAATCCATCCCCGCTACCACGCCACTAGTCACCAGCAGGCTGTAGCCATACGCCACACTGATCGCCAGAGCAATCAGCAGCATCATACCAGGCTGGCGCTGTCGTAGCTCCTGCCACCCCGCCCGAATAAAGACTCGGCCACCATACCACAGCAATATCGTCCCGCTTATGGCCGGCACATACCGGCTCACCACCTCAGGTAGTGTATACCCGAGCCACTGCTGCAGCAGCGGTGAACACACCAATACACTAATCGTTATGAGCAGCGATAGCCAAAACCGCTGCCGAAACTGGACCGCATCATGCCCACAATGGCCACCCTGTCCATGCCCCTCATGGTGAGTATGCTCACCATGAGTCATATGATGGTGCTGTGACTGTTTTGTATCCATAATAAACCCCTCGGTGCTACGCACCGCATTATCCTTTCCATTCTTATATCCGCTTGCTGCTAGCGGATGTTCGTCAGGTCATAGAGCTGGTCGAGCTCTTTGAGCGCCTTATCGCGCTGCTTCGTATCACTTGACGCCAGCATCTCAGCCACATGTGTCTCGAGGTGCTGCTTAACCATCAGCTTGTTGAGCGACGCCAGCGACTTCTGGATCGACAGGCTCTGGATGATGATGTCCATGCAGTAGGCGTCGTCAGCCACACGCTTTTCTAGCCCCTCAAGTTGGCCTTTCATAATTTTGATACGATGTAATGCTCGTCTGGTAATATCTTTGCTCATACTCCTATGGTATACCCCCTAGGGGTATCTGTCAACCGATTCTTTCCCACATAAAAACCCACCACAGATATGGTGGGTTTTTGCAAAACAAGGCAGGACGAGGCTTAGTACATACCCATACCGCCGCCCATGCCCGGCATGCCAGCTGGGCTGGCCGCTTCCTTCTCAGGCAAGTCGACGACGAGCGCACCCATCGTCATTGCGGTACCAGCGATGGACGCAGCATTCTGCAGTGCTTCCTTGGTAACGCGAACGGGGTCAACCACGCCAGCTGCTTTGAGATCGATCAGCTCACCTGGTGTGTTGACGTTAATACCAAAGCCAGGCTGCGCTACCTTCACCTGTGGTAGCCACTCATCGGCATTGAGGCCAGAGTTGGTCAGCAGAATGCGGAATGGTTGCTCGAGCGCGTGAATGAGCAAATCCTCACCAGCGGTCACCGACGCATCGGCATCACCAGCGTGGGTGTAGCTCGTCGCGAGGTTAACCAGTGTCACCCCACCACCAGGCACGACACCCTCAGCTAGGGCAGCCTTGACGGCAGCCACCGCATCATCAACGCGGTATTTCTTCTCTTCGATCTCGGTCTCGGTTGCCCCACCTACCTTAATCACCGCCACTTGGCCAGTCAGGGCAGCTTGGCGCTTGACGAGATTGTTCTTGGTATAGTCACTTGTGCTATTGGCGATCTCAACGGCAATCTGGTCAATCCGGGCATCGACTGCCGTCTTCGCACCAGCCCCTTCGACGATCGTTGTCAAATCCTTGGTAGCAATCACCTTGCGAGCTGAGCCCACCACATCGGGGCCAACCGTATCAAAGCTCATACCAGTATCCTCAGTAATAACCGTTGCACCCACCAGAGCAGCAATATCGTAGAGGACGTCC
>CALICZ010000078.1 GCA_938049075.1 uncultured Candidatus Saccharibacteria bacterium | reverse complement strand
TAATAGGAGAGAAATCGATATGGATATATGGATGTATAAAGATAGAGAATAGTATAGATATAGAGAGAAAGATAAAGAATAGATAAATAAATAAAAATAAGTAGATAAATAAAGAAATATAGAGAAATATAAAGATAAGGAAATAGAGAGAAAGATAAATAGAGAAATAGAGATATAGAGATATAGAGAGAAGAGAGTAAATAAAGATAGGTATAGATAGAGATAGATAAGCAATAGCTAATATAGAGACTAAGACAAAACTTAGTCACAAAGGAGTTACTGTTATATTGGCATTAGCTTTTTAGTATGTTCTGTTTCTATACGCTTATTTACTACTTTGTGTTTTCGTATTATCTATTCTCAATAGGTAAATCATAGGAGAGATAAAGCCATCTCTATATAACCTCTTTGTCTCGTAATTTGCCACACCCTACCCTGTCTGTTATAATGTGTAGTATTCATTAACTTTAGATTATTATGGAGTAGTATGGACTACGATTATTCTTCGAGTTATTATTCAACCCCCTCATATACCCCAGCAACCAGCAGTGCTGCAGATCCACTAGTGTGGGTGATGGTCATCATCATGCTCATCATGAGCTTTGCTATGATGGCCGTTGTGCTCGCCGCTATGTGGCGAATATTTACCAAAGCTGGCAAACCAGGCTGGGCTGCCCTTATCCCTATCTACAATACCGTCGTCCTGATGCAAATCATCGGTCGGCCAGAGTGGTGGGTGTTGCTACTGTTTGTGCCTTTTGTCAATATCTATGTTGCTATTGTGTCGGCACTCGAGCTTGCTAAGTCCTTTGGCAAATCAACTGGCTTCGGTGTATTGACGATCTTCTTCCCGGTCATTATGTACCCAATCCTCGGCTTTGGCCCCAGCCAATACCTTGGGCCGGTTGCACCTCAGCCTGCACCATACTATCCACCACAGCAACCACAACCACCACAGCAACCACCGCAAGCCTAAAGTACTAGCCTGCTAAGCCAAAAGAGCCAGCATAACGCTGGTTCTTTTTTGTGACCTCTGTTTATTGTACGAAGTTTGCACTGCAAGCAAATTATTGCTACACTATAAGCAGAAAGGAGGTATTATACTATGCCAACAGGGAAATATCTTTTGTGCGGCAAGGGCTGGTGGCCTATTTTGCCCTGCTAATAAGTGACGATAAGACTCTAAGCTTATCAACTTAACACATCATTTATAGCAGTATTGCTATAACAAAAACACATTATATAAGGAGACTAGGATGGGCAAGTATAATCGTTGGTGTTGCGCTAATCCAGTACAGTACTGGCACATGCGTCACGATGTTTCTTGCCTGGCTACAATCAGCTACACCGAGACGTGTAGTTATTTTTTTGGCGAATCCTATGGCGTATAGATAAATTTTTGAGCGCGCGTCTATACGAAGCGTCTCCTCAGGAACAAAGCACCTCTTGGACGAGAGGTGCTTTGTCGTTGTGTCGGCAAAAATGCTTCTTACGCAGCGTCCTCTGCCTCGGCTTGTTTGCGTGAGGTTTGGCGCGGCGTGGTGGTCTTTTCGAATGAGCCACCAGCTGCCTCAAGTGCAGCCACCACACTCTTCGACGCACCTTGTGTCTGGAGCACGAGCTTGGCAGTCAGTTCACCACGAGTGATCACCTTCACGCTGTGGAACGGCGTCTCAATCAGCCCAGCCTCGTACAGCGCAAAGTTATCAACGGTGCCCGACAAGTTATTGAGATGGTCGCTATACACCACCTGGGCAGGAGTACGTAGACTCTTAAAGCCACGTGCCTTTGGCACTGCTGTTGCAATACCATTCTGCCCACCTTGGAACATCGGGCGCAGCTTCTTACCAGTACGGGCGTTTTGCCCCTTGGTACCACGGCCAGCGGTCTTACCACCACCAGCGGCAATGCCACGACCAACGCGCTTGCGATCTTTATTGGCTGCGATGTGGAGTTCGTTGTATTTCATCTACTTGCCCTCCTTTGCGGGTTGCTTCTTGGCACCAACCCACTGCTCACGGGGAACCATACTGCGCAGGGCTTCTACTGTAGCATAGGCGATGTTCACCTTGTTGGTGCTGCCCAGGCTCTTCGAGAGCAGGTTGCGAATACCCGTCACGCCAATGACGGCACGCACCACACCACCAGCGATGATACCCGTACCAGGCGCAGCTGGCTTGATAAGCACGCGCGCACCACTAAGCTTGACTTCCATCTCGTGCGGGATGGTCTCATTTACCACTGGAATAACAACGAGATGCTTCTTGGCGACCGAGGTTGCCTTGGCAATGGCAGTCTGCACATCGGCACCCTTCGCCACACCAACACCAACCTTGTTCTTGCGGTTGCCCACCACCACCAACGCCTTAAAGCGGAAGCGGCGGCCACCCTTAACGACGCGCGCCACGCGGTCGATGTTGACAACAACTTCTTCAAATTCCTTTGGCGTGTCATCACGCTGGTTGCGCCGGTCATCGCGGCGACCACCTCGGCCCCGACCACGCTGGTTGCGCCGGTCATTTGGACGAGGTGTAGTATTTG
>CALICZ010000077.1 GCA_938049075.1 uncultured Candidatus Saccharibacteria bacterium | reverse complement strand
TAATAGGAGAGAAATCGATATGGATATATGGATGTATAAAGATAGAGAATAGTATGAATATAGAGAAAGATAGAGATAAGAAGATAAAGAATAAAGAATAGATAAATAAAGAAATATAAAGAGAATAAATAAAGATAGAGATAAGTAGAGATATAGATATAGAAATAGAAATATAGAGAAAGAGATATATAGATATATGGATATAGATATAAAGATAGAGAAATAGATATAAAGATATAGAAATAGAGATAAATATAGATAAAGAGAGGTGAATATATAAAGGTAGTTAGAGAGATAGAAAGGTTATGAGGAAGCAAGGAGAAATGAATCTAGTATGAGCAAGAGAGAAAATAAACAAAATCGTGTTCAGCTTGGCACAGATAAGCGCTCAGTGTTAGGGCAACGACAACATTCTATTCTTATCACATTGTACCGATACCGTTTTGGAACGCGGCAGTTACTTGCCAAGAGCCTCGGGGTTGCTGCTGGATCAAGCTTACATACCCGTCTTACTGCCCTATGTAACCATAGTCTTGTAGCACGCCGCTATACTAGCCACATGAAGCTCCAAGGCAAACCAGCAGCCTACTATTTGACAGCGCGAGGGCTGCGGGTACTGCAGCAGATCGATAACGAACCTCGGGTGACGGCGCAGCTCATCAAAGCAAGCTATCGAGATGCCCAGGTCAGCCAATCGTTTGTCGACCACGTACTTGCCGTGTACCAGTGGACTCATCAGCTGCAGCAGTGCCATCCAGCACTGCGGGTGTTTTTGCCGCGGGAGATGGCACACTACCACTACTTTCCTCAAAAGCTACCCGATGCCTTTGGGTCACTCAAAACAACCTCAGAGACGCGTCGCTTCTTTCTCGATATCTTTGCTGCAAATACGCCGCGAGCAGCAATCACCAAAACAATTGCCCAGTACCTCTCATACTTCCGTCATGGCGGCTGGGCAGTCACAGGACAGCCATTACCTGCCCTGCTCTTCGTTGTGGCATCGAATCGAGAGCAGCGACACTTGCAGCGAACTATTCGAGCAGTGCGGCAACGCGTCGATTGTGACACTGCCGTGCAGATAGCTATCACACATCAAGCACTAGCCCAAGAAAACCGAGCACCATTATGGACACCGATTGACAAGCCAGAACGCTCCTACTCACTTGAAGAACTATGGCGCTAGTATCCTTGCGTTATACCCACGACATTAGTGCCTCGAGCGGATACCTTAAGCAATCTCCTGCATATTAAACCCTTCCACGCAAATACCGCTCAGTACAAGAGCAACTCTTTTCTCTAGGTATCATCAGGCGGTCTGGCAAATTAAAAACGTGCACCGCTCAGCGTACCCATACTCACGCTCATCGCGCTGCACGACAAATAGACTATTGCTTGCACCACTACATCCCTCATCATTTGTCATATACCCCACATGTAGCAAGACAACCCATATTCTCGCGGCCACGCCATCCCGTATACGTTATACGGTGTGCTCCTTCCTTGCATGGCTGCCCTCTTTCCCATGACAGGGCAAGTACAAAACGAGCAAGCAAAGCAACCACATCATTAGTAGATACTCCCCTTACCCGTACCACTCTGACGTGATTATTTTGTTTCATGAGCTGAATATAATCTGAGTTCGTTTATCCAAGTCGTACACTGCATCAGGAGATGAAGAAAATGAAGATATAACTCAAGTGCTACTATTCACCATAATCAAAACACACCATCGCCCCTCTTACGTGCCTGACCTATTTCTCTTCTAACCCCACTCACGAATCGTCGTCTTCTCATAGCATATCAAAGGGTTCACATCACGATTCTGCATCAATCGCTGCAACCAGTGCAGCAATTGACATATACTGCTGCGATGGCTGCGTGCCATCCATCATAGCACGCGCCTGAGCAATCGCGCGCTCAGTCTCCTGGTTATACCGTGGCTGCGTACTCTGAGACGAAATCTCACCCTCTTCTCCCTGCTTAGTAGCTGGATCAATCTCAAAATCACTGTGCGCCGTCTTTACCATGGTATATTCACCTCCTATCATCTAAAATGACACTCGCAAGGCACTCGTGATATGCATGAGTAACCTTTTTGCAGCAACCATAAGCATCCACGAATAGTCCTTAGCTATTCACCAGCCTAGCATATCATACGCCGTGGCTGCCATATACGCCTGGAGCCGCCGCACTGCCTGAGCCGCCTCAGGAGCAGGCTGAGCGCTGCATACGGCATAATACCCTACTAGACCAGCAAGCAGCGGCCGATTCAGCTCAGCCTGCCAGGCCTGCACATCGTAGCCGCGGCGCGCCATATCGAGCAAGAACTCGGTTGCACTCCACCGCTTTGGCACATAGGCTGCCCACTGCCAATCAATCAGCTTCACGTCATCCTGAGCAGCATGGTAGGCAATCGTCTCGCTCCGCACATCGCCATGACTCAACCGATCGCACGGCTGGTCAGCCACCTGCTGAGCCAGCATGGCGAGATCAGCTAAGCGCTCGGTATTATCAAGCACGGCACAAACCTGCTCGTAGCGCCGACGAATTACTGGCTTACTGGCTTGCTCAGCCCAGGAGCGGTACGTCTGCTGGAGCTCCTCACGCCGCGTGGCATCATCGCAAAGTAGCCGAAGCCCCTGACACTGCACGACTCGGTCAAACGCCGTAGCATGGAGCGCAAGCGTCTCAGCTGCCGCCTTGGGCAGCTGCGTCTGCTCAAGCTGAGCAATCGCCCGCAGCACCGCCGCTATATACCGCTGACGAGCCGGCGTATCTGCCGCGTCAGGCGGCTGCCACTGCCAGCCATCCTTGGCAATATACGCCTGGCTAAGCATAATCACTCGCTCATCATCATACTGAACAAACTCCGTCACCAGAGGCGAACCGGCCTGCTGCAGCGCCCGAATCACCGCATCATCTTTGCTCAGGGCCGCCGCTAGTGCAGCGTGGTTCGAAGCTTCTGGATCGGCTTCCTTGACAAACACCGCCTGCGTCCCAGCCAGTGCAACAGCTCGCCGGCACCCGGTTGACGCGCCCTCAATCGGCACCACCCGTACCTGATCACGCGCCACTTTGCAGTGCTGCGCTACCATCGTAAGCGCCGATGGACTCAAAACCTGGGAAGACGACGGCTGACTCATATCTCTAGTATAGCAAAGGTGAGATAAATCGCCATACCAACCATGCTGTGGCCCATCTCTCACGCTCCACCTCTCCGCAAGCAAAAATGCAAAAACCCGCCATGCAAGCGGGTCTTTGACATTGACACTAGCTACCCCTAGCCTATGGCCGATCGGTCACCACATCAGGGCGATGGTCAGCCTCCACTATCTGCGGCGATGGCCCATAGACCCGGACACTGACATAATCCTTCGGCGAGTAGGTACACGCCGAGAAGATATCATAGCGATCGCGGCAGGCATCATGCTGCACCGTTACAATCGCCCGGCTGCCGTCCTTGGCCACCGTCACCGTCGGCTCTGTCACGCCCTTCATCTGCAGGTAATCTACCTCAATGCGAGGCTTCTCAGCATAGCCGCCGTAGCTTGCCCGAGTTGTTCCATCGACGCGCACCGTGCTCGCATCAGCGAGGTCAACCACCTTCGTGCGCTGCACGTCACGCATTTGACGCTCCAGGCTCATCCCCGCGTTCATCCCACCAACCGCCAGGCCAGAGACGGCAATCGCCCCGACAAGGAGCATCGCCAGCATCGCAATGCCAACCGGCCGCTTCAGCCGCCAGGCAAAGATACTCCACGCGCCGAGTGAAAGCAAGGCAGTCAAAGCCACGCCGCCAAGCACCGCACAGCCATACGCTAGCCATAGCCAGCCCTGCGCAGCAAAGTCACCCATCCTCGATATAGCAGCAGCGCTTATCACCCCACCAACGATCAAGGCAACGACTGCACCCAGCGCCATCATCAAAACGCCGCAGCCGATCATAATACGCAGCACCTTCGCCGCAGTCTGAGCCGCTTGGCTACTACCGGCAGGCTCAGCCGCGGCCTTTTTTAAGCTATCAAACGTCACTGGCTTACCGGCCATACGCAGCTTATCCGACGCCGTGACCGCTGGTGGAACAGAGAGCCACATCACAATATAAATCAGCATCGCCGTCCCAAACGTCATAAAAGGTGAGATAATCGCCAGCAGGCGAATCCACAGCGGACTAACCCCAAAGTACGCCGCCACCCCAGCACACACGCCGCCAATCACCGCGTGGTCTGTATCGCGCATCAGCTGCTTGGGCGCGCCGCCTGCAGAAGCCGCCTCAGCTGCATCTCGCAGCGCAGCATCGTCCTCCTCTGCCGCAGCGTCACTGGCAAACTCCCGAGGCTCACCCATCTGGCGACGCAGCGCCGTGACATCTTCAGCAGTCACCACGCCATCACGCGTCACGCCGCGCTCAGCCAGCAGCTCAACCATCCGCGCTTCTATCTCACGCATTGCTTCTGGCTCAGCATGCATCCGCCGCTGAATCGACGCCAGATACGCTCCCAGCGCCTGCTTCGCCTCGACCTCAACACGAAATGGCGTTTTGGCGAGGTGGATGTTAGTAATTTCCTTCATGAGAATCCTCCTTATAACTTCTTAATCGTGCTGCTCAGCGCCGCAATATTACGCTTGAGCTGCTTGGTTACCTCTGTGCCAAACGACGTCGCCGTGTAGTACTTGCGCGGCGGTCCTTGCTCACTCTCTTTCCATTCGTGCTGCAAGAGCCCATCCTTTTGCAAGCGACTCAGTAACGGGTAGATCGTCCCCTCCACCACCATCAGGTCAGCCTGGCGGAGCTGTTGGATGATCTCGCTGGTGTAGCGCGGCTCCTTGGCGCACACCACCAGCACGCAGTACGATAAGAAGCCTTTGCGCAGCTGCGTCGTCAGCGCCTCGGCATAGTCGGGTGCGTTCATTGCGTACCTCCTGGGATGTTATGGCGCGTGACACGCCCGTCTTTAATCACTACCTGGTAATCACAGTGCGCGGCCAAGTCGTCGTCGTGCGTCACAATAATCAGCGTTGTGCCGTGCTCGCGCTGCTGGCGAAACAATAGCTCCTCAATCTGAGCACCCGTCTCGCTATCCAGGTTGCCAGTTGGCTCATCAGCAAACAGGATCTTTGGCGCGCCGACAATTGCCCGGGCAATCGCCAGGCGCTGCTTCTGCCCACCGGACAGATCCTTAGCTTTGTTACCCTTTTTGCTCGCCAAACCAACTGCCTCGAGCGCCTGGTTTACCTTAGCGCTACGCTGCGCCCGCGGCACACCAGCGATCTCCAATGGCAGCATCACATTGCTCACCACACTATCATTACCTTCGACAAAGAAACTCTGGAAGATAAAGCCAATCGTCCGCGCCCGGAAGGCATCAACTTGCCGCGGCTTCATCTGCAAGATATCCTGCCCATCGATCACGACCTGCCCCGTCTGCGGCCGGTCCAGACCAGAGATAGCGTGCATCAAGGTGGACTTACCTGAGCCAGATTTACCCACAATCGCCACGCTCGCGCCTTCGGGGATGGTGAAGGTAATATCACGGAGCGCCGTAAATTGGTTGTGTTTTTTACCATAAGTTTTGGTAATATGCCGTAGTTCAATCATATCCTTCTCCTTATTCTGCCCTCAAGGCCTCAATTGGGTCAAGCTTCGTCGCCTTGCGGCTTGGTACGTAGCTGGCAATAATGCCGAGGATAGCGAGCAGCACCACCAGGGCGACCATCTGCCAGGCCTCAGGTAAGAGCACCTGCATACCCTGCTCAAACTTGAGCTTTTCGACGATCCATGGGTTCAGTAAGCTCAGCAGGCTAGCCCCACCTGCGCCAATTACCCCGCCAATCACGCCGATCAGCGCCGCCTCGTAGCGGAATAACTTACCAACATCGCGGCTGCGCATCCCCAGCGCCTTCATGAGGCCAATCTGCTGCGTTCGCTCCAGCACCGAGATATACATAGTGTTAATAAT
>CALICZ010000076.1 GCA_938049075.1 uncultured Candidatus Saccharibacteria bacterium | reverse complement strand
CCGAAAGCTACGAATGGCAGCCGCACTTGCCCGACACCAGTGCCCTACTGCTGGAATTGGCTTGCACCAACGCCCCCATGGGCGGTCTACGCTACTGCGCCAACATCATGGACGAGGAATCAATAGATACCCAAGCCGCACGGTTTATTATGATCCGCACGATGCCCAGGCCACTGCCTACCTCCTCCACGAGTATGGCCATGCGCTCCTTGGGCACTGCGGCTATGCGCGCGATGTGCAGCTTGTTGCTATGGAGCGCGCAGCGTGGAATGCCGGCTGCCGAGTTGGAGCCGGCTGGCAAGTGACGGTCGATGACGACCTCATCGAATCTTCGCTCGACACCTACCGCGACTGGCTCCACGCCCGCTCGCGCTGCCCACACTGCAACGCAACTGGCTTGCAGCGCAGCGATGGCACATACACCTGCCTGGCCTGCTTCACCCACTGGCGCGCCAACAGCGCTACAACCTGCCAATTTCGGCGTTATGTTGTAAAAAACACGATGATATAACTCGGCCTTATTGTCGTAGTAATTCTCGCACACTGCCCACCACTTCGTCCTCACGAACACAATGCGAGAGAATATCTCCCAAAAACAAATCTCTCATGCTTACATTGAAAGCTCGCTGTAGCAACTGGTTTTCACGCGCGACTAGACAGAGTGACACCTGCCTACCTCGTTCAGTGTCCAGCCTTCACTCTCGATCTTCACACTAGCCCCTTTCTCTGTGTCGAGGCTAGCCCTTTCACGCCCACCGCACCAAGTTTAAGGGTCAATTCATTATGACCAAACACACTCTAGCAGCCATAGCAGCAGCGCAAAACCACCACAAAAAAGCCGCAAATCCCCAACACAATATTCCAAAAACACCTCCCAGATCAGTAGGAGGTGTTTTAAGCGATACCTGCGTTACCTTTAGGCGGCAAGCGCAACGTCCGCTTGTGGAGCAGCCGCAGCAGCAGTATCGTCGGTCTTTTTGGTGCGGCGAGAGATCCGGCCGCCCTTAGCGCCAGCCACACGAGCAAGTTGTGGGTTGGCCGCAAAGCCGCCAGGACGGCCATTCTTGCCGCCCTTGGCACCAATCTTGGCGTAGAAGTTAGGGTCTTTAGAGATGTTTTTTTGCGCAGCCTTCAGGCCGCCAGCTTTTGTTCCCGCCATAGGGTTACTCCTTATTTATATATTTACCAGAGGTACGTTGCCAGTATAGGCCAGCAAATCCTCGCTACATACCATATATGATATGTATCATGATTTAAATATAGCATACTGTATATGTTTTGTCAACGTTTACATGAGCATTTTCAGATTGCATTATTGGTATTGCATTTAAGACGCCTATGCTATATACTAAGTATTAGCTTTGGTTTGGGTCGTTTCCACCAAGGTCCACCACAACAATTCTCGTTTGCTGCGAGATTCGAGAATGAAAAAACAACCCTGTGCATACAGGGTTGTTTTTGATATTGAAAGTGCTTTGCTATTTGTTGGGTTTAGAACCAGCCAGACCTATACCTTTGGGCTGTCGCAATACGACCAATCTGGCTAATACTCCGAGGACGCGACTCATCATTACGCTGTCGCTCACTGCTATGGCGCTGTTGGAGGGCCTCATGCCCTTTTACAAGTTGTGGGTATAGTACATTCATAACGTTCTTCGCACCAGGTGACGCATCATTTTGAATCATACGCATCTTACTCCCAACACCTCCTGCCGTGCCAATACCAAAGACACCTACTTGCTCCGGCACAATGCTCAGCGCAGCACGGTGATGCTGTGGATCTGTGAGCGAGATATACGGCTCTCCAAGCGTAATAAACCGCGCATCAGGAAGCTGTGTCATATCAACTACATGGGTCTTTATTGCATTGCTCGCTGTTCTCTGGACGACTGGCTGGCCATCCTCATCTGGAGTACAGGGGTAAAGCAAGCCAATACCATGCTCATGGCTAATTGTCAGCGCCGCCCCAACCTCCGGTGCATATAGCGTATAGAGCCTATTATGCCCGTCTTGTGGCAACAGTCGAGCTTCTCGCTCTATATCAATTTGCATTCCATCTGAGCCAGTAACGAGCGCCTCTTGGCCATACGGGTTACTGCCAGCTGGCGCAGCAAATACTCTCTGCTGCCGAGTGATCACCTTGTCATAATACAATATGTCGCCCGCCGAATGAATTGGTGGCTCACCATAGCGGTACTTGATTGATGGTGGTTGTCGCTCTGTCATGAGAACACTCCTTTTTGATTATGGTTATCACATCATCACTGTATTGCTATCAAGCTAATAACTACCCACCCGCGGCGCTCCACTCGCCCAAGCCACACCAAGTCGCAGAGCAAGCACCCCTCTCTAGCGATTATACAATAGAATGGTACGTTTGTACCAATAACGTTCTGGATTTTATATATTCAACGACAATCGTCCACAAAAAATACAGCCTCTCTTAAGCTGTATTTTTGAATGGTCTGGTTTAATGGTAAATTTCTTTATGTAGTTAAGAGCAGTCTATTCCTCATCGATATGAGCAGAGCCGGAACTACTATACTCTGCTAGCGTCAGACCAGCTCGCGACAGGCCAAGTGTGGCCTCTGCTCGATAGAGACCAGCTTCTTGTGTACGGCCAGCTGCCTCAGCCTTATCTGCTCGACGCAGTGCTCGACCAATAACATACCCCGCCATTGGGTTCTTCTCAAGTAATGTACTCGTCACACCCTCTTTTGTCTCTACCCGATATCGTTGCCTTGCAACAATTTCAGGTGTAGCAACTGGCTTTAGATCATCACCAGCAAGGCTATCTTCCAAATCGTGTATTTCCTCAAGTGTTGCACTTCGTTGGTATCGTACGTTAACTGTTGGCGCTGCCCCTCTTACCTTGTAGCCCGCTGATGGTTCATTACTTGCCAAAACGGCATCAATTGTTCGTGCACTTGGTATATCACCATACTGTGCAGGCATAGCAAAATCACCATGCATCACCTCACCACTTGTACGGTTAATAAGATAGTAGTCTGTTACCGTTTTTACTCCTGAGTTTTCTTCTCGCTGCACTCGGCGGCTCATACCAACATATGTCTTATCATGCAATGGATGACCTTCTGGTACATCACCCGCAATGATACACATCTTATCCTCCATGTCTACAGGCTCCAAAACAAGTTGTGCACAATTATGCCCATGCACCATACCTGCCGCTGGGATCACAAAGTCTTGATTATTACGCAAATGTTCATCTACCTGTCGCAGAAATACATCCAAATCTTTGACACTATTATGCCGAACGTCTGCCTGTGCTTCTCTCATTCTTTTCGCCTTTACTGTTATATGGTTTTATAGATTCTACTATAATACTCGTTACAGCTCAGCTTTGCAAGGGGCTTGGCTAATGACTGACTATCAAATTTTCTCAAACACCCATAGCTAAGAAATAATTATTTCCAAAGATAAAAGCCACCCTGTTCGGATGGCTCTTATATAATTCGGCACCGTGCTAGTTTCCCACTAAAAGCAGTATAATCGCCGCTGG
>CALICZ010000075.1 GCA_938049075.1 uncultured Candidatus Saccharibacteria bacterium | reverse complement strand
CTCGTAGGCTTTGGCGCGGCCATACACGTCGTCTGATTTAATTGTCAGCATCTCCTGTAGAGTAGTCGCGGCACCGTAAGCTTCGAGCGCCCAAACCTCCATCTCTCCGAGGCGCTGACCACCATTTTGAGCTTTACCACCAAGTGGCTGCTGAGTCACCATGGTGTATGGACCGGTGCTGCGGGCGTGGATCTTGTCGCTCACCATGTGGTGGAGTTTGATCATATGCATCACGCCGACCGTTGTACGCTCCTCGAATGGCTCGCCGCTCAGGCCATCGTAGAGTTGGCTCTTACCGTCGCGCGCAATGCCAGCCTTTTCGAGCTCATCCTTGATGGTATCGGCTGGCACACCGTTGAACGGCGGCGTGGCAACCTTGTAGCCGAGTGCTCGTGCAGCCATACCGAGGTGCGTCTCAAAGAGCTGGCCAAGGTTCATACGGCTTGGCACACCAAGCGGGTTGAGGATGACATCAACAGGAGTACCATCAGCCAGGTATGGCATATCCTCTACCGCCATAACGCGGGCGCATACACCCTTGTTACCGTGGCGGCCAGCCACCTTGTCGCCAACACCAATCTTACGCAATTGGGCGACAAAGATCTGAATTTGCATCAATACACCCGTCTTGAGCTCGTGGCCATTCTCGCGGCTAAATACCTTGACGCCAACAACTTTACCGCCACCAGCATTGTTCATGCGCTGGCTGGTGTCGCGCACATCCTTGGCCTTTTCACCAAAGATTGCACGCAGCAAGCGCTCCTCACTACTGAGCTCTTGCTCACCCTTTGGTGTAATCTTTCCAACCAAGACATCACCCGCCTTGACCTCAGAGCCAATCTGTACAATACCACTCTCATCCAAGTGGCGAAGGCTGTCCTCGCTCACATTTGGAATATCGCGTGTCACGATCTCTGGACCAAGCTTTGTCTCGCGTACCTCAACAGTGTAGTCCTTGATGTTGATGCTGGTAAGGGTATCATCTTCTACCAAGCGGCGGCTCAAAATCACCGCGTCGTCCATGTTATAGCCACCCCACGGCATAAAGGCTACCAGCAAGTCCTTACCGAGGGCAAGCTCACCATCGGCAATGGACGCACCCTCGATGAGAGTGTCACCCTTCGCAACGGTTTGGCCGCGGCTAACCCGGACTTTTTGGTTAATACAACGGTCATCATTGCTCTTGGCAAAGTGAATCAAGTCGTAGCGCTTGACGCCATCAGCATAGCGCACCTCGACTGCTTCGCCATCAGCCCGAATCACTTCTCCATCAGCCTCGGCCGTCACAAGCTGGCTCGAGTTACGCGCCACCTCGTGCTCAATACCAGTGCCAACCGTTGGCGACTCTGGCTGCAAAAGCGGCACTGCCTGGCGCTGCATGTTAGAGCCAGTCAAGCTGCGGTCAATACGGTTCTTCTCGATAAATGGCACGAGACTCGCGGTCGACCCAAGGATCTGCTTGTGTGCAGCATCCATGAAAGTGACTTCGCTGGTATCTACCTGCCCTGGCTGGAGGAACTTGCGCGCACTAACGCGATCGCGTACGAAGGTGCCATCCTCATTAAGGCGAGCACCAGCATCGGCAATCACCTCAGTTACTTCTTGCGAGGCATCGAGGTAGACGATTTCATCAGTCACGCGGCCATCAACTACCTTGAGGTATGGTGTCTCAATAAAGCCGTATTCGTTGATACGTGCATAGGTAGCGAGGTTAAGCACCAGACCAATGTTAGCACCCTCTGGTGTCTCCACTGAGCAGATCCGGCCATAATGGGTGGGGTGAGCATCGCGCACTTCAAAACCGGCTCGCTCGCGGCTGAGGCCACCAGGCCCCATCGAGCTCAGGCGACGCTTGTGGCTCAGCTCCGACAGTGGGTTCACCTCATCAAGTAGCTGGCTCAACTGGCTACTGGCGAAGAACTCGCGCACTGCTGCCACTACCGGGCGAGCATTAATCAGCTGGCTTGGCGTAACTGTCTCGAGGTCACTCATGCTCATACGATCCATTGCATTGCGCTGCATCCGGAGCATACCAACGCGGAACTGGCGCGCCACCAACTCGCCAACCAGTTTCACGCGGCGATTACTCAGCGAGTCGATATCATCAGCTGGCTCTTGTGTGTTGTTAAGGCGAATAATTTCACGCAAGACACCAATCAAATCACTCATCTGCAATGTGCGATATTCAGCTGTATTGGGCACATCAACACCTAGACGCTGGTTGATCTTGTAGCGGCCAACGCGGCTGTAGTCGAAACGCTTAAAGTCGAAGAACATGCGCTCAATCATCTGACGAGCGTTCTCTACCGTAGCGAGGTCGCCCGGGCGCAGGCGGCGATAGACCTCAATCAACGCTTCGTTGATACCGTGCGCTGGATCCTTCTCAAGCGTGGCTTCGATATATTTCACCTCACCAGTGTCAATGTCGGCAAAGGCCTCACGAATGGCCGACACCTTGCTCATACCAAGAGCACGCAGCAAGGTAGTGGCTGCAATCTTGCGGCGGCGATCGATCTTCACGTAGATTGCGCCCGATGGGCTGGTCTCAAACTCGAGCCATGCTCCGCGGCCCGGGATCATCTTGGCACCATAGAGGTTGCGCCCTGCTACGCGGTCAGCACTAAACAGCACACCAGCACTCCGAATTAGCTGGCTTACCACCACACGTTCTGTTCCATTAATGATAAACGTTGCGCGTTCGGTCATCCAAGGGTAATCGCCCATGTAGATGCTCTGTTCCTTGACTTCGCCAGTCGTCTTATTGATAAGCTCGACGGTGGCTTGCAGTGGTGCGTCGAAAGTCAGGTTGTTTTCTTTCGCAAACTGCTCTGTATGCTTGGGCTCGCCAAAGGCATAATCCTTAAAGCGCAGCTCGAGCTTCTGGCCAGTATAGTCTTCGATTGGGTTGAGCTCAGCAAAAATTTCGCTCAAGCCCGTCTCGACGAAGTCCTTCCAGGATTCTTCTTGGTGAGCCAGCAAGTCGGGTACTGCCAGCGCGGTGTCATTGCTGGTAAAAAACACACGCGATGGAGCAGCTGTTGCCGTGGTAGGTGTAGGCATGTAAACTCCTCTTGAATTATTGTTATCTATCCGCACGTGTAAGGACTCCAAAACCCTGCTCGTGCATTTGTTGTGGCACCGAAGCTTTACTCAATATAAGTTTTCGCACACTAAAACGCCACGCCACCGGCGTAGTCCGCACCTAACCCATATTACACAACCTTCATTAATTTTTGATTGTAGCAGATCGCGCCTTACTCCGTCAAGTGACAAGACCTCAATTTTTATAGACCGCTTGAATAGTATCGTAACACACTGTAATGCCTTTCTTCGTCATACTACGGCGCGTCAGGTTAATAATACACTCCTTTATAACCGGTGTAAGCTATTTGATCCAAAGCCATTAACATAATAGAAGAAGCGGCCGGTCTTGGCAGAAACACACAGTCTTTGAACTGGAGACTGCCAAAAGGCGCATTTGGCACTTGTGTCGCGTAGGATGCTTTCGCCATAATGTCGAAGTGAATCGTTTTTATACCACACTGTGTCGCCAGCCGGTATCGGCTGTGTATAGGTTTGTGCTTGCGCAGCTGATATCCATCCACTACACTCTTTCCCAACCGTACAGCGGATAAATGGTTGCTGTGCAAGCAGGCGGTTGCGGTCATCCTGCGAAGTAATCGTCCCATACACACCACCATCAGCGTACGCATCCCACGAAATTACACCATCCGACGAGAACGTAGCAGCCCGTGCTAGCATAGCACCTTCGACGAGCTGCGATTTCATCAGGGAGGCAGCGCTTTGACGGTTCTTGTAGAATATACTCACGGCTACAACGGTCAAAAGCATTAGCATAACCGTTAGCCATACTATCACTGTTACCCGACGTGGGCGATAATGCATAATACGCCGGAAACGTAAGGGTTTTTGGCTTGATTTAGGTTCGGAGCTAGTATCTGTACTACGTGATATCATATCTATATGATACCATAAAGTTGCTACGAACGCTGTGTTATCTTTTGTATGCGAGCACCAATCACTTCATCAGCTAGGCCATACGCTACGGCGTCTGCAGCGCTTAGCCAGTAGTCGCGCTCCATATCGGCCTTGATTTTATCGAGTTTCTGGCCAGTGTTGTCCGCCATAATGGTGGCCAGCCGCTCCTTGAGAGCGATGCTCTCGCGTAAGCTAATTTCTTGGTCTGTTACTTTGCCGCGCGTACCGCTGCTAGGCTGGTGGATCATCACGCGGGCATTAGGCAAGACAAAGCGTTTACCCTTCGCACCGCTACTAAGCAAGAAGGCACCCATGCTTGCCTGCAGGCCAATGCCAATCGTCTGCACATCTGGCGCGATATATTGCATAGTATCGTAGATCGCGAGGCCATCATACACACTGCCACCAGGGCTGTTGATATAGAGCTGAATATCTTTGTCTGGATTTTCATTGGCAAGATGGAGCAGCTGCGCCACAACGACATTGGCTGTCATCTCGGTTACTTCTTCGCCGAGGAAGATAATGCGATCCTCGAGCAAACGCGAGTATATATCATAGCCACGCTCACCATCACGTGTGCGGACGATGACGTTGGGCACTAGGTAGTCATTCGGTTTCATCATAGTACTATTGTAACGAGAAAATTAGCACTCGTCAAGACAGAGTGCTAATTTCTGTTGTACGCATTGGTCCCGCTTGCTACTTTTTGGTATTCTGCGCCACCAGCCAGTCAATCGTCTTCTCTGTCAAGAGGCGGTTGGCAATCTCGTGCTGCACCTCTGGCTCGTCAAAGCGCGCCACCATAGTTGCATCATTGGCATACTGTTGCTTGAAGGCACTGATGCGCTCTTGCAGCTCCTCTGCTGTGGCTTCGATCTTCTCGGTCTTGCTCAGCTCAGCCAGGACAAGCCCAGCCTTAATGCGCTCATCGGCCGCTGGCTTAGCCTCCTTCTCGATCCACTCGTCTTTGTCTTTATATTCCTTCTCGGCAAGGTACTGCTCAAGGGTGCGACCGCGGTGAGCGAGGTTCTGCACTAAGTCTTGTTCAATCGAGCGAAGCTGGTCGGCTCGCAATACCTCCGGGATGGCTACCGTACTGGCATCGGCCAACTGCTTGACGGCTACGTCGCGCAGCTCGTCATCTGCTTCACGTTGCTTTTGCGCAGTAATTTCTTTCTCGATATCTTTCTTAAGATCTTCAATAGAAGTAAATGGCCCAACCTTTGCAGCAAACTCATCAGTCAGCTCAGGAAGTGTCACTTTCTTGACCTTCTTGACGGTCGTATCAAAAACGACTGCTTGCCCGGCTAGTTCGCTCGCATGGTAGTCCTTCGGAAAGGTGAGTTCAACCGCCTTCGTTTCACCAGCCTTGAGGCCAATCAATACCTCTTCGAAGCCTGGAATGAATGACTTACTGCCGAGCACAAGTGGATAATCTTTCCCGGTGCCACCAGCAAAAGGCGTACCATCGCGCTTACCAACAAAGTCAATTGTCACTTCATCGCCGTCCTGAGCTGCTTCATCAGTGTCCGTACGCTCGGCCATGCTGTGGCGAATCCGGTCAAGAATCTCCGTTACTTCTTCTGGCGTAACGGTTATCTTCGCTGGCTTGAGCTTGAGTTTCTTATAGTCACCGAGAGTAATCGTGGGCATAACCTCTGCCTCAGCAGTAAATTCCAGCTCACTACTAGGCACAAACTTCTTAATCTCCACCTCTGGGCGTTCAAGCACCTGCACGTCACTCTCGAGGAAGGCTGCAGCAACTGCTTTGCTCAGGGCGTTATTAAGTGTCTCCTCGGCGAGGTGTTCTGGATTGGTATTCTTTGCAACCAACTCGAGCGGGGCATGACCCTTGCGGAAACCATCAACTTTAGTCGTCTTGGCGAGTTTGCGCAAAGCAACCTGGCGAGCTGCCTCCAGTTCGTCTGCACCGACGGTAATCGTGGCGCGTACTTTGGTGTCTGATAGGTGGTCTAGTGTCGTCTTCATAGTTGGTTATTGTATCATATGTCGCTGGCAGTGTGAAATAGGCATGCGACAGACCCAAGTATGTATGCGTATATATGCTGTTTCGCAAGACGAGCAAAACGAGAAGCTAACAGAGATGAGTTATAGCTATCATAGAGATGCACATGGTGATACTACGATAAATCGAAGTCATCATCTTCACTGCGCGATGGCTGACGACGATAATCCTTAACGGCA
>CALICZ010000074.1 GCA_938049075.1 uncultured Candidatus Saccharibacteria bacterium | reverse complement strand
TAAAGATAAGGAAATGGATAAATAGAAATAGAGAAAGATAAGGATAAAGAGATAAGTATAGATATAGATATAGATAGAGAAATAGAGAGCGATAGAGCACGAGGGTAGATGGTTATCTTCGTACTCTTTTGCCGCGTCGCCTGGCGTAGTATAATACCATAGTATGGTACGGAGTGACACGGCGAGCGCGAGCCGCTCGAAATATGACTATGATGAACCAAAGAAGCTGACTATCTCGCAGCTAACGGCTTTGCTCGTGGCAGTGCTGCTACTGGGGGCTGGCTTTGTGGCAGGGATGTACGCCGATAAGCTCTATGCGGCGATTGCACCAGTCTTTGGCTTTAAGGTGTCAGCCGATAGCATTGACCTGAGCAGTGTGCAGCAGACTTATCGCAAACTCAAAGCAGAGTATGATGGTAAACTGGACGACACCAAGTTGATCGATGGCGCTAATCGTGGCCTAGCTGCAGCTACTGGTGACCCTTACACTACCTACATGGACAAGCAAGAGACCGAGCAGTTTGACCGCAGCCTTAGTGGCGAAGTAAGCGGTATTGGCGTGGAGATTGCATCACGGGGCAACCATCCAACAGTAGTGCGTGTCGTCGATGATTCACCAGCAGCCAAAGCAGGCCTGCGAGCTGGCGATATCTTCCGCAGTATTAATGGCCAATCGGTGGAAGGGCAGAACCCTGAGGTAGTGGCCAGTAAAGTGCGGGGCGAGGCTGGCACAACCGTCAAGCTCGTGATGCAGCGTGAGGAATCGACTGAGGAATATACCATCGTCCGGGCCAAGGTAAGTGACGCCAGTGTGCGTAGCCAGATTCGCGATGGCATAGGGATCCTCACCATTACCCGGTTCGATGACCAAACTGGCCGACTCGCGCGCCAAGCGGCAGAGCAGTTCGTCCAGCAGGGGGTGCGGGCTGTGGTGCTCGACCTACGCGACAACGGTGGCGGCTATGTAACGGCTGCTCGCGAGGTCGCAAGCCTGTGGCTTGAGAACAAAGTCGTGGTAGTAGAGAAGTCTGGCGACGTTGTGCGAGACACGGTGCACAGTAGCGGCCAGGCACTGCTCAAGGGGGTGAAGACGACTGTCCTCGTCAACGGCAATAGCGCTAGTGCCAGTGAGATCGTAGCGGGGGCACTACACGACCACAAAGCGGCGACATTACTCGGCGAAAAGACCTTCGGCAAGGGTACCGTGCAGAAGCTATTTGATCTACCTGACGGCCGCAAGCTCAAAATCACCGTGGCGCGTTGGTATACCCCAAGTGGCCGCAATATCTCACAGGGCGGCATTGCGCCAGATACTGAGGTCAAAATGAGCACCGATGATCGCAACGCTGGCCGTGACCCACAGCTCGATAGCGCACTACAAAAGTTCGCAGAGTAGACATATATCCAACAAAAGGCAAACAATTGTTCGCCAAAAGTATTGTATTTGCCTCGTATCTACGCTACCATAAAGGCATATGGACAGACGAAAGAAAATTCTCTTAGTAGAAGACGACACCGCGCTGCTGGCAGTGTATCGCTCGCGGCTCGAGCTGGAGGGCTTTGCGGTGAGCGAAGTGCACAATGGCGAAGATGCGCTCTCGGCGGTGGTCGATGTTCGGCCTGATCTGATATTGCTTGATGTGATGATCCCTAAGATCAGCGGCTTCGACGTGCTCGATATCTTGCGTAACACCCCAGACACTACCAACGTCCGCGTTATCATGCTGACGGCGCTGAGCCAGCCCAAAGACAAAGAGCGGGCCAAGCAGCTGGGGGTAGACGACTACCTCGTTAAGTCGCAAGTGATGATTGGTGACGTAGTGGCCCGCATTAAGTATCACCTGGGCATGAGCCAAGAATAACAGAGGCCAGAGGGCTGTCGAACAAAGCGTGCAGCAAGCCCTTGCTTCTGAGTGATTTTTCCTCAGCATTATTTCGTGGTATGATAAAAAGATGACGGAAAAACATTCGGCATCACTTCCACCACGACAGGAGCATCTCTTGACGCAGCCAATTACGATGGACGGCGTACCAGAAAAGCGTACAGCTCATCCCGATGCATACATCATTCCCAAGCACGAAAATGTGCCGCAGTATCTATGGAATGTGCTGCGCAGCAGTGGCCAGCTCGATGAAGGATGGATTGATACAGAGATTATTGACAAAAATGACGTGGCGCTAGTGCGGATGATCAAGCTAGTCAACCGAAGCAACATCCACCAGCTCGAGAAATGTGTGCCACTCGCGGTGCTACAAGAGCAGAACATCGACTTTACCAATGCATACCTGCAAAGAGCCTATGGCGTGATGGTGAAGGATGGCAGGCTACAGTCCGTTGCTGATGCCGCTCATACTGCTAGCCAGAGCAGCGCGACTGAGCAAGAAACAGAGGTACTGCCCACTCAAGGTGGTGATACACACAAGCACCTCGATGAGGATAGTGCGCGCCAATTAGTTGGGAGTGTAGCGGCAAAGAC
>CALICZ010000073.1 GCA_938049075.1 uncultured Candidatus Saccharibacteria bacterium | reverse complement strand
AGCAGCATAACGCACAAGGTGCGCCTGGTTTTCGCACATACTGGCTCATGAAAAAGCAGTTCGATGCCAAGATGCAGGTATATCCCACCCCAGAGCAATATACTGCTCGAGTCAATCGTATTTTGAGCCAGGTGTGGCCGCTATCCATGGAGCAGTTTGATGACGCGATGCGACAGCAGGGCTGGCGGATAATGAGCATAATGCCCCATATGAAGGCGGTACGGTGGTATCATGATGGGGCGCTGTCGATGCAAGTGTCTAGTCATAAGGGTACTGTCACTCAGGTAACGATATGTTTTGCAAGTCAGTTACCCGTCATGGATTGTCTTGGCCTTTATCGTTGCTACGCGCAGGCTGGGCGCGCAGCGTGGGGTGAACCAGTCGATGGTGATAATATAGGTGAGATTGAACATATCACGGAGGATATACGTATCTCAACCACTTGGAGAACTGACATGGGCGATACAATCACCCTTGTACAGCGTGCGGATCAGCTTGATGCGTCAATTGATATCGCCAAGCGGCAGCAGCCCAAGACACCCTAACTCGCCCCATGCTATAATACCCCTATGACCAAACAACACGCCTACATCACCACTGCTATTCCTTATGTCAACGGTAAGCCGCATATTGGCAATGCGCTCGACTATCTCCTGGCCGACATCTGGGCGCGCTATCAGAGGCAAAATGGCCACGAGGTACGCTTTCAAGTTGGCACAGACGAACACGGCAATAAAATCGCTGCCAAGGCTCAGGCGAATGGGCTCGACCCGCAGAGCTATGTGGACAGCATGTATGGCAACTTCAAGGTCTTGATGGAGGCAGTTGGCGCAGAATACACCGACTTTATCCGCACGACTGACCCACACCACGTTGCAGCAGTGCAGTACATCTGGCAGCGGCTTGCTCAGGCAGGGCTGATCTACAAGCATACCTACGAGGGCTGGTACTGTGTGGGGCACGAGGCGTTCTTTACCGACAAGGAAGTCCACGAGACGGGTGGTATCTGCCCCGACCACCAAACGCCGTATGAGCGCGTCTCAGAGGAGAACTACTACCTCAAAGCGAGTGCCTTTACCGAGCAGATTCGCCAAGCTATTACTGAAGGCCGGATGAAAATCGTACCTGAGTTCCGCAAAAATGAGTTCCTCGAGCTTATCAAAAATGGTGTCCAGGATGTCTCGATTAGCCGCCCGCGTAAGACACTGAGCTGGGGCGTGCCAGTGCCAGGCGACGACAGCCAAGTGATGTACGTCTGGCTCGATGCCTTAGCCAATTACATCACAGTGCTGGGCTATCCGGACAGGGCCGAGTGGCAGGCATATTGGCCGGCTGATGTGCAAGTCATTGCAAGGATATCTTGCGCTTCCACGCGGGAATCTGGCCAGCTATGTTGCTCGGGCTCGACCTCCCACTACCGAAGACGCTGCTCGTCCACGGCTTTGTCCATGTTGGGGGTAGTAAGATGAGCAAGACAGTCGGCAATGTGGTCGACCCAATGGAGATTATCCAAAGCTATGGGGCTGATGCCTTCCGTTACTTCTTTGCTCGCCATATTCCTACCCAAGACGACGGCGACTTTACCTGGGAGAAGTTTGAGAAGGCATACAACGGTGAGCTCGGTAATGACCTTGGTAACCTCGTGCAGCGGGTGGCCGCCATGCTGACGCGCTACCAAGCAGGAGTGATTGGCGATGCGCCACAAGCCGAGCACGATATGACCATCTACCGCGATATGATGCAGCGACTGGAGTTTGACAAAGCACTCGATGAAGTATGGAGCTCCGTCCGCAGCCTCAACCAATACCTTGAGCGGGTCAAGCCATGGGAGATCGCCAAGCGCCGTGCCACCGACCACGATGCCGAGTCACACCTGAGCGAAGTCTTAGCCTATGCGGCCAGTACTTTGCTGCAGATTGCCGATGAGCTCGTGCCCTTCATGCCGGCTACCGCTCAGGCTATCCACACTATCTTTGGCACTGGCGTCGTGCCAACAGACGCCCCACCACTGTTCCCGAAGCGCTACATTCACACTCCCGACCCACGAGCTCGCGCAACTCAGTAAGCAAAAGGACTAAGCAATGGCAAGTGATACAACACATACTCACAGCAGCACGCCACTCATGCCGCGCCTCATCGACTCGCATTGCCACCTGCACGATAGCGAGTTCTACGACGATGCAACGCGCGAGGCAGCCTATCAGCAGGTGGTTCAGGCTGGCATTGCTATGATCTGCGTCGGGACAGATGTGCATAGCTCGCGCCAGGCAGTGCAGTTTGCCCTGGCGCACGACCACTGCTATGCAGCGGTGGGTATTCATCCCCATGATGCTGAAGCAGCAGGTGAGGCAGGCATTGCCGCCATCCGCGAGCTTCTCGCTGAGCAGCCACTGCGGCAGGGTCGGCCCGTCATTGTGGGGGTAGGGGAGATTGGCCTGGATTATTTTTATGACAATAGCGCCCGCCCAGCGCAGCAGCAATGCCTCCGGGCGCAGTTGCAGCTCGCGGCGGAGTTCCAGCTGCCCGTTAGCTTCCACGTGCGCGACGAGAAGCAAGCTCATGGTGCAGTATGGCAGGACTTTTGGCCTATCTACGATGCCCAGCCAGTGCGCGGCGTTCTGCACAGCTTTACCGATACTCAGGCGCAGCTTGAGCAGGGCCGTGCTCGCGGCTTATTTATTGGCGTCAATGGCATCAGCACCTTCACAAAAGACAGTGCTCAGCAGCAGCTCTATACCGATCTCCCACTCGATGCCATACTGCTCGAGACCGATGCCCCCTTCTTGACTCCGGTACCCTTCCGTGGTAGAATCAACCTACCGGCTTATGTGGAGGAGGTAGCCCGCGACCAAGCAGCTAAGAAAGGTTTGCCTATCGCGCGCATCGCCACCACCACAACGGCAAATGTACAAAGGTTATTTCATATATGAGCGGTGAGAGTTTCTTTTCGATAGATCACACACGACAACAACAGCCCACACATAAGGGCGGTGTGACACAGGAGTCAAAACCCCAAGGCGATGAGAGTCGCTCTGGTATCATGTCGTATGAGGATCTTAAACGGCTCGAGAAGGCTGCCCGCGTCAAAGAAGAGCTTGCTCGGGTAGCAAAGATATATGATGGCGACGCAGACGACCTAGTGGGCGAGAAGAAAGTCCAGCCTATTTCTCCTGAGGAGTACGCCAAAGGCGTTACAGGCCTTGTATTGAAGATGCGTAAGTATGTTCTCGCGACGAGAGGAAGTAATAGAGCGGAGGATCATCTAACAGGAGAGGCAGAAGACGCGGCTCATGTTCTAGGCTATGGTAACCCTGGAACGCTGAACGGTGGTTTTGACCCGGCCAAATGGAATGCTGCAATTAATGGTAGTGATGAAGGTAGTGACGACAACGCACGTAGTGGGCCAGCATCGCCATATTCAGAAAGGCAAAATTATCCATCAAATGGGAACGGCGATAGTAGTAATGTGGTAGATCTATCACAGTACGCAGCAAGACGAGCACATCGTAGTGCAGCTACAGCTACAGCTCCATCTCCTCATAGCGGTTATTACTCCGGGAGGCGTGTTGCCTAGTGAAAAAGCCAAGCTCACTCCTTGGCAAGGCCTATGCGCTGCTGGCGGGCGATACCAGCGTTGGTAAGTCGAAGAAGCGGCCGTTTAAACGCTATACTGAGCGCGAGCTCATCACGCTCGAGAGTGAGATTGGGGCGGAGCTATTTGGCCCAGTCGAGAAGGGGCGGCACCGCGAATTCTTTTGTTTAGACGAAAAAACCTGGATCTGGCACGAAGAGTGGACAGACGAGAAGCGCCACATCCAGACCAATACCATCCGCTACGAGATTAACGACCAAGGCATCCTCAAAGCACAAGAGGGTGCTCGCTACAGCTATCTGACCGGTGATGAACTCCGTAATTTCGTCATGGCAACGCGCCTTTATTATGAGCGGGTAGCACGTGAGATTTACCGCGTTGACCCCAATACTGGCCAGCGTTTCGCCGATCCGGACTAGAGTGCTATACTAATTGGAGTGAAACCAGAGATGATATATTGTGACCACGCAGCGGCCACGCCGATGGATGACCGTGTTTTGACGGCGATGCAGCCCTACTTTGCAGAGCAGTTTTTTAACCCGTCTAGCCCCTATGCGCCAGCAGTAGCGGTGCGGCAGGCCTATCGCCAGGCAAAGCACCGTCTTGCGGTGGCGCTGGGCGGCAAGCCAGATGAAATTATTATGACGGCTGGTGCAACAGAGTCGATTAACCTTATGTTTGCTGGCGTACACGGCCATGTGGTAACGGCAAATATAGAGCACCACGCCGTCCTGGCAGCAGCGCGCCAGCATGATGTGACAGTGGTGAAAGCTAACCCAAAGGGTGTGGTAACGCCCGAGGTGATTGCTGGGGCGATTCGCCCAGAGACAGTGCTGGTGAGTGTTGCCTTGGCTAATAATGAGCTGGGAACGATTCAGCCACTGCGGGCAATTGCCGCAGTGGTAGCCCGTGAGCGCCAGCGACGACGCGAAGCAGGTGAGTCAACGCCGCTCTACCTCCACAGTGATGCTTCGCAGGGGGCGGGCCAGCTCGATATTAATGTGGCGCGCCTTGGCGTGGATGCACTGACGCTCAATGCAGGCAAGATATATGGCCCCAAGCAAGTTGGCCTTTTGTGGCTAGCCAGCCAGGTGCGGCTTGATCCACTCATTGTTGGTGGCGGGCAAGAGCGTGGCCTGCGCAGCGGGACGGAGAATGTGGCTGGTGCGGTCGGCTTTGCAACGGCGCTGGAGCTTGCCCAGGCACATCGCAAATCCGAGGCGCAGCGCCTTGAGCGTCTGCGTAATAGCATGCAGCAAACTCTGTGCAAGCACATCCCTGCGGCAGTTGTCTCGGGTGATATGAAGCATCGCTTGGCGGGTCATCTACACATCTCGTTCCCGGGGGTGGATGCCGAGCGGCTCATTTTCTTACTTGAGCGCGATGGTGTGCTCGTGGCAACTGGCAGCGCCTGTGCGGCCAATAAAGGGCTGCGCAGCCATGTCCTGACGGCGATTGGCCTGCCGCCAGAGGTAGCCGACGGAAGTCTACGCATTAGCCTGGGACGGCTCTCGACCGAGGAGAATTGCCAACGTGCGGCGCAGTGCATTATTGCAGCGGTGCAGCACGAGCAGGAGCGGATGAAGGGGGCGCGGCGATGAAATTATTACGCTGGCTTGCCGGGATATTTATCGCCCTGATGCTCCTTGTGTGGCTTGGTGGGCGCTGGCTGACGCGCGACGACCTTGCCACGTGCCAAGCAGCCCCGAGCAGTGCTGAGCAGTGCCACGCTGCTGATGCCATTGTGGCAGTGAGTGGTGGCGATACCCAGGCCCGCACCGCCGAAGCGATTCGCCTCTACCAAAATGGCTGGGCACGCTTCATCGTCTTCTCAGGTGCTGCCGCCGATAAGACTGGCCCCAGCAATGCTGAGGCAATGCGCCGCCAAGCTGTGGCGGCCGGTGTGCCCGACCGTGCCATTCTCACTGAGGAACTAAGCGAAACTACTCGCCAAAATGCCAAAAAAACGGGCCAGCTCCTCCGCCAAAAGAATATCGACTCGATTATCCTCGTCACCAGTGCCTACCACTCGCGCCGCGTTGCACTGGAGTTTGGCCAGTATGTACCGCATATCACCATGCGCAGCCATCCCGTAGCCACAGACAAACAATGGTCGGATACCTGGTGGCTTACGCCAAGTGGTTGGCAGCTGACGATCGAAGAGTTGGTGAAGATTGGCTGGTTCAAGGCGGTGCAATCATGACACAGCGTGTCTTTGTTGGGATGAGTGGTGGGGTGGATAGTAGCCTCACTGCAGCGCTGCTGG
>CALICZ010000072.1 GCA_938049075.1 uncultured Candidatus Saccharibacteria bacterium | reverse complement strand
AACGCATGACTCGTGCCTGGCAGCTGCAATGGAAGCTCATCCCAGCTAGCCAGCATAGTAACGATGCGGCACGCCGTGAGGAGTCGCAGCAGATTCTTCGGGCACTTTCGCCCCAGGCATATGTTGTACTACTGGACGAGCGCGGCACAATGCTCGACTCCCCTGCCCTCTCGCGCAGCCTGCACCAGCCAATGGCCCAGGGTAAATCACTCGTACTTATCATTGGTGGAGCATACGGTGTGACAGAGGCAGTGATGGAGCGCGCCAACCTAGTGTGGTCGCTGTCTCGCCTGGTGTTTCCACATCAGCTGGTGCGGCTCATCTTGGCCGAGCAACTCTACCGGGCGCAGCAGATTGCCGCTGGTCATCCGTATCACCATCAATAGTTAACCAACAATTGGCAAAAACTGATTATCAAAAGCGTGACGCGTTCCCCGCTGCTTATGCGCCAGATATCTATATTCATCATCGCGCGGTGGCACGCCTGGCGTGTGGTGTTGCCCGTGATGCGCCGCCTTATGCCCCAGCGACGCATGATGCGGATGGACGTGTGGGTCGGTTGTTAGCTTATCGGACTCCGCCGATCCCTGTATCCCACGGCTGTGCAGAGTGCCAGGCTCAAGCGTGAGGAGTGCAGTGGCAATCTTGTCAAATTGCCCATCGTGCAAGAATACCCCCAGTGCAGTCGCCAGGCTAAAGACCGCCACAGCCGCCTGCGCGAGAATGGTTTTGTATAAAGTAGTGTGGTGTTTGTGTTTCATTGTGTGTATTAGTGACTATCGTTAGTTCTATTTTTGTTCATATTCATGGTAGCAGGATGTTTCTTTCCTGTCAAGTATGTTTCGTGTAGATATAGGAGTTCTCCTTTTCTTCATTGACTCTCTTCCCTATCATCTCGCTTAAATGCGGTATGAAAGCTGTTTGTTGCAGCATATGTATGCTTATATAAATCCATGCGATGAACCCTCTTCGTAAGCCTCACTCACCACAAGCCTCAGAAAAAGAACGATAGGAACAGATTTGTGATGCGGTGAGATTTTTCAGCTTCAGGTTAATATAGCTCATCATCACAATAACCCCTTTGTCTGTGCTCGCGCTTCCTTCCCCTACTAAGTACCCTGTTTGTCATTTAGAGCCCGAGAGATTAAATCAACATTCTCAATATCTCTACTTGTCAAAAAGGCTACCATCTCACATCGACGGTAGCCTCCTCTATTAGCACAAGTTATTAAATTTGCAGTACTGCTATTCGATCACCTGCAGCTCCTGCACTAGCCGCTCGATCAACGCCTGCTTGCTTGCCAGCTGCTGGCGTGATTCTTCCACCAAATGAGCGGGTGCTTGGCTGGTGTAACGTTCGTTTGCTAGGCGTGCCTCCAGCTTGGCGGCGTCATTGCGTGCTGCAACTAAACGCTTCTCGAGGTTCGTCTGGTGCTCATAGAGTGTCTTGTCGCTTACGTCGAGCCAAGCATCGCGGCCGCTAGCAGCCAGACGCAGCCCACGTGCTACATCAGTATGCTCCACTGCCGCCAGACCAGCCAAGCGCCGCACCAGCTCAGCATTATCCGCTACCAGCGCATCATCCATATAGAGCAGTGTGTAGCGTTCATTGCCCGGCAGCTCACTCGTTACATAGCGCGCTTCGGCCACGAGCCGCTTGAGCCGGCCAAACTCAGCCGCTTGCAGCTCATTGTATTTCTCAGCCTGCGGATATCGCGCTGCCGCCAGGAGGTCGTTATGCCAGCTCAGGCTTTGCCAAATTGTCTCTGTCACAAATGGTGCAAACGGGTGAGCCAAGCGCAGGCATGTATCGAGCACCCACACCAGCATATCAGCGTGCTGCTCCACCTTGGCGGCCTCGATATACCAATCGGCCACATCATCCCACACCGTGTGGTAGAGGGTTTCTGCCGCCTCAGCAAAGCGATACTGCGCCAGCTGCTGCTCCATCGTCTCCCCTGCCCGGCTCAGCTGGCGGATGATCCAATGATCAGCCATCGATTGCGGCGTTGGCACGTGCACCGGTTGCGTGTCCCCCACTTGCGCCTCAATGAAGCGAGCAATGTTCCACAGTTTATTGCAGAAATTGCGCGCTGCCACCACCTTGCCAGTATTAAAGGCTTGCGGCTGAGCGGCTGAGCGGCTGGCGATAATCCCCATGCGCAGTGCGTCCGAGCCGTACTGGCTAATCGCCTCCATCGGGTTAATTACATTCCCCTTACTCTTACTCATCTTCTGCCCATGCTCATCCAGCACCAACCCATGCAGATACACATGGCGGAATGGCACCTGCCCCGTGCAGTACAGGCCAAGCATCATCATCCGCGCCACCCAGAAGAAGAGGATATCCCCCGCCGTCTCCATCACCGCATTGGGGTAGAATTTTGCCAGCAACCCATCCTGCAAATAGTCGGTGGTGATGAACGGCCACTGGCCACTACTAAACCAGGTATCGAGCGTATCTTCCTCCCGGCGATATGTTGTGTCATTTACAACTATCTCCTTTTCGTTGACATTCGTGTTGAAGATCCAGTCGCTTGGATCGGTCGTGTTCTGGAAGGCTGGGATGGGTATGCCCCACGGGATCTGCCGACTCACATTCCAGTCTTTGATCTCACGCAGGTATTTGATGACGACTTCGCCTTTGTTAGCGGGAGTGAAGGTCACATCGCCACGCTCAATAGCAGCAATCGCTGCATCCGCCAAGGGCCGCATCGAGATAAACCACTGCTCCTTGACCATCGGCTCGATGACAGTATCGCACTTGTAGCAGTGCCCCACCGAGTGCTCCAGCTCCTCCTCGCCACGGCGCAGCTCTTCGCGCTCCAGCGCCTCCAGCACCCGCTGGCGTGCCTCCGTCGTGGTGAGACCATCAAATGGTGCGGGCACATTCGTCATTCGTCCATCAAAGCCAATTACCTGCTCCACCGGCAGCCCATGTCGCTGCCCCATCTCGAAATCATTTGGGTCGTGAGCTGGCGTAATCTTGACTGCACCAGTACCATATGACGCATCGACATATTCGTCAGCAATAATCGGGATCTCACGTCCCACCAGCGGCAGCAGCGCCTTGGTGCCGATTAATTTCTTGTAGCGTTCATCTGCCGGGTTGACAGCGATGGCGGTATCACCCAGCAGTGTCTCGGGCCGAGTGGTAGCGACGATAATCTCACCAATATGATCAAGCAGCGGGTAGGCAATGCGCCACAGCTTAGACTTCTCCGTCTTGTGCACTACCTCGATGTCGGCAAAGCTGGTCTGGTGCTTGGTACAGTAGTTGACGATCCGCTCACCGCGGTAGATCAGCCCATCCTGCCACAGCTTATTGAAGGTACTATAAACCGTCTCCACCACCTTGGGGTCAAGCGTAAAGACCATATCTTCCCAGTCGGCCCCAACACCAAGAGCGCGCAGCTGGAGCTCCATATCGCCCCGCTTTTTATCGACAAAGTCCCACACCTGTGCATACAGCTCGTCGCGCGAGTAGTCGAAGCGTGTCTTGCCCTGCTTCTCGAGCTCGCGCTCGTACACCACCCACGTCTCGAAGCCGGCGTGGTCTGCCCCAGGGATAAACACTGCATCGTCGCCCTTCATCCGGTGGTAGCGCACCAAGATATCTTGCAAGGCCGAGCCTAGCGCATGCCCGACGTGCAGGTTGCCATTGGCATTGGGCGGCGGCATCACGATGCTATACGGTGTGCCCTCTCCTCTCGGTCGAAACACGCCAGCACTCTCCCACATAGCGTAGATATTTGGCTCGTATTCGTTAGGGTTGTAGGTCTTGGCAAGTTTCATGGCGGTGGCTTCCTTACAGATTATTGATACTTTTCACACGAAAACGGCGCGGTCAATACTTCACGTGAAAAATATGTGTGCAGCATCTGCCAGGCCGATTTTTTGGTGCAACTTCAGCTACCTAGTATAGCATGTTTGGCGGCACAATGGCAGAGGTGACAGAGGTTAGTGTGAGGCTAAGACACAGCTGATTAAGATGATATGATTTGTTTCTCGCTTTGCAAGTTAGTCGCTATCGAGTAGTCATTTGTTCTGATAGTTTCCCATTGTTAGTTTTCACGTGGAAGATGTGATGTGTGACGGCCTGTAACTAAAGCAATTAAGGTTTTACTTCTCATTCAGTAGAGCATGAAGAATGAGCAGACTTACCAGAAAAACAGCAGAAGTCTTTGCACTGCAAATGTCTGCAAGCATACCATCATGCTGCATTCATCGACGCGCTTCATACAATGCAAAAGGGAGGTATGAATAATAAATCAGAGATGAAAATAAATTGCGTTTATCATAGTTGCAACCAAAATTGAACTGCGATAGGGAAGTGATAGCCCAATTTTTCATCTCTACATATCCTCATTTCACGTGAATAATGCGTGGAACTTTATCAAGTTCTATAGCCCCACATCATCATATGGATCTCATATCATCATCCATCTGAAGTCACGTCTGTAGAGTAGGGCAGAGGAAATAAAAAAGACGCCCCACTAGAGCGTCTTCTTCTAAGTGATCTCTCTACCAACTACTTATGCGAGCGGCGATACGATGCTTGGCGCAGACTGCGCACATGTTGATACAGCGCTTGGTAGAGGTGATACAGCCGGTAGCGCAGTGGGTGGAGAGGTTTTTCCCAGGTGCCGATATAGTCCACTGGTGTACCCCCAAATGATTTCTTAAAGTGCGTGAAGCCCGCCCAGGGGTGATCCTTCGGCACATCATCTGGCGCAATGCCATAAAAGTCAAAGAATTTGTGCCCGGTATCGTGCGCATAGAAGAGGGCAAACACCACTAGTGCTGTAGCTGGGCTGAGGTTGCGCTGGGCGGTGTAGGACGCAGCATGGGCATAGGCCATCGTCGTACCATCACTAAAGAAGATAAGGCTTGCAACCGGTTTGTCCTCCAGCGTGGCATACATCAGGCCAGCTGCCTTGCGCGGGAAGAGCACCTCTGCCATTTGGCGAAAGTAGGCATCACTATGAGGCTGCATGCCAGTACGCTTGGCAACATCGTGAATCATATCAAAAAAAATCTCGATATCTGCTGGCTCATAACTGGTATGGAAGCGCACCCCTGCCTTCCGATTTTTGCGCCAGGTGTAACGCACCGCTTGTTTGGCGTTGGCCAGGATCGCATCGTGATCCATCGTCACATCATTAATAATCGTTCGATCTGGCTGGAGGCTCTTCGCCTTGCGAAAGCCAAGATTTTGCAATTGCTCAAGCCGCGTCGTTCGGGGGTCGACCCGCACAAAATCTGCACCATATTGTCGCCCAGTAGCAATGATATCCTTGAGCGCTGCTTCCTGAGCTGCATCATTATCTGCTTCGGGCCCATAGGGTACATACAACCGATGGTTGAGCCGACCGTGCTCAATAATGCCATAATACTGCCACCCTTTGTCTACTCGCCGCACCGTATGGCGCTGCTGCGCTTGTTGAAAGGCCTCCCATGCCTCAGTCTGTAAAAAATGTTTCATAACATTAGTATAGCAACTTTGCGGCGGATTTTCACTGATGATTATTGCAAAAACACATTCATGAACACCACAACAAAATGATAAGTCTGATGTAAGGTATTATCTCTTTAAACTCCTTCGTTATAACCAATTGTATGTCGCTCATTACCATCGCTCTCTTCCTCTCACCACTCAAAAATGCTATACTATCGCTATCATTATGCAGCTCAAGTCCATCGATCCATCCACTCTCGAGCAATTTGTTGCGCAACATCCACTAGGGAGCTTCGTCCAATCAGCCGCTAATGCCAAGCGAGTGGCACAGCTGGGCTGGCAGCCACATTATTTGGGATTGTTTACTGAGGATGATCGCTTGGTAGCTACTGCCGTGTTATATGAGTGGCACACCTTGGGCTATAGCGAGTTTGAATGTTTGCAAGGACCGCTCGTGGATTATCACAACCCAGCCGTGCTCAGTACATTATTGACAGAACTTAAGAAATATGTCGAAGCACATAAAGGTATTCTGCTTCGCCTGCAGCCTCCACTCATCCTGCGGCAGGGAAGTGACCCCATTCAGCTTCTCGAAGTAACAGGCACGGCCACCAAGGCGCTGCAACAATTAGAAAAGGTAGGCTTCCGCGCTATCCCCCCGCAGCAGACCGACCGCAACGCGCGCTATGTGCGCTGGTTCTTTGCCAAAGATCTCTCGCTTTATCACGACGATGCGGCACTACTCAAGAGCTTCGACGCCAAGACGCGCAACTGCGTCAAGGCGGCCACCAAGTATGGTGTGGCGGTACGCGAGATTACTACAGTGGATGATCTCGCCCCGTTTGCGAAGCTGCTAATCGATACTGGCACGCGGCGTGGCTTCTCAGGACGCAGCGAGGAATTTTATCAGCAATTGTTCCGCGCCTTCCACCGTAAGCAGGCGTGGTTCCTGATTGCCGAGCTCGACCTTGCTGGCTACCAAGCCCGCCTCAGCGCCCAGCAAGATACCCTGCAAGCCGAGCGCGATGCGCTAGCGACCGAGCCAGACAAGCAAGGACAGGTGAAGGAGCTCGACAACCAGCTCACTGCGGTATCCAAACGCTTGGCAGATTACGAGGCGCTACGCCAGGCAGCTAGCGGCGACGTCCTGCCGCTGGCCGCCGCCATATTCATGCACACGAGCGATAACGAGGTGGTGTATTTTCTCAGTGGGTCGGACGATCAACATGCCAAATTTTCTGGCTCATACGCCCTGCAGTACGCAGCAATGTGCCGTGCCATCAGCCTTGGCGCTCAGCGCTATAACTTCTACGGCACAAGCGGAAACTTCAATGGCTTCCCCGAGCAAGAGGGGGTGTATCACTTCAAGAAAGGCTTTGGTGGTCAGCTGGAGGAACGCGCTGGCTGCTATGAACATATCGCTCGGCCATTCATACATCAGGTGGTTCGTTTCATGCGTGCGGCGCGAAAGATTATAGCGCGGTAGAGCACTGCCTTCGTAACAATATCTACACTACTAGGCACCGTGGTAGATAGCATTCACCTTACGGTAAGATAAAAAATCCGCGACTTGCAGATCTTCAGCTTATTTTTTCGTGTCTGTGATATTTGATCTTTACAGTAGTCCATGATACTATTTTGCCATGCTCGTCAAACGCCCAACATCAGCGTTATCTATGCAAGAATTACGGCCAGACATCTTCGTTGCAGGCCCTATTTCTGGTGCAGAAGATTGGCAAAAGCAAGCAGAAAAATTATTAGAAAATATTGAGCAAACAGAATCATGTGACGAAGAGCTCATTATTGCCAACCCACGACGCCCAGAAGGAATACCGCGCGTTGGTGATATTGCGAAGGAGCAGATCACATGGGAACACCGGAATCTACAGCTCGCACGCGTGGTAATGTTTTACTTTGTCAAGGGACCAGGCATCATTACACCACTAGAGCTTGGTAAGGAACTTGGACGCGGCTCGCCCATTGTGCTTGGCATTGACAAAAGTTTCGACCGGCCATTTGATATCGAAACACAAGCACACCTCGAGCGGCCAGAGCTCCCGATCTATCACACACTCGATGAAACTGTTGTAGCTGCTGCAGCGCTAGCCAAGCAGATTCGCGCAAAAGAAGGCTAAATATCAGCCCACACCGCTTCACGCATCGACAAACTTGGCTGCACTTCGAGCAGGTATGGGTCGACTGTGTGGCCAGCCTGGGCGTAGTAGTAGCCGAGAGTGGCGATCATCACTGCATTGTCCGTGCAAAAGGCCATTGGTGCGTAGCTAATGGAGCAGGGCAGGGCGGTGCGCAGCTGGCGGCGGAGTTCTTGGTTGGCCGCCACACCACCAGCAATCACGACGGAGCGCGGCGCATAGTGCTCGTAGGCCAGCACCGTCTTATCGACTAACGTCTCTACCGCCACACGTTGAAAGCTCGCCGCCATATCATAGCGCTGCTGCGTCGTAACAAGCGCTGGGAGCTCGTGCGAAGGAAAAGAGGTATCTTTGCCTACCTCAGCTTGCATTCGACGCAGCACGGCCGTCTTGAGGCCCGAAAAAGAGAAATCATACTGACCCTGCATCCGCGCCTTGGGCAACGCGTAACGCTGCGGGTCACCGTGCGTAGCGGCAGCAGCAATGGCCGGGCCGCCAGGGTAGGGTAAACCAATAATCTTCGCTACTTTGTCGAAGGCTTCGCCCACGGCATCGTCCTGCGTCTGGCCAAGTAGTGTATAGTCACCATGCGCCCGAAACAGCACCAACTGGCTGTGCCCACCAGAGACGATGAGCGCCAGCATAGGGAAGCTCGGCTGCGCAGCAGGTAGCGCTAGGGCTGGATCGGGCTTTGGCCGGCCGTCCTCCACCACGAAGTTGGCATAGACGTGTGCCTCCACATGATGAATTGCGTAGAGCGGCTTCTTGTGCACAAGTGCGAGCGTCCGCGCCGCCAGTGTCCCCACCAATAGTGACCCTACCAGCCCAGGCGCATACGTCACCGCAATGCCATCAATCTCATCCCAGCTGCACGCTGCATCGGCCAAGGCACGGTCAATCACCGGGGGAATCATCTCAATGTGGCTCCGCGCTGCCACCTCTGGCACCACGCCACCATACTGGGCATGAATATCTATCTGCGAGTGCACCACGCTGCTCAGCAGGCGCCGCCCATCGGCCACCACCGCAGCCGCCGTCTCGTCGCAGCTGCTCTCAATCCCAAGAATCTTCATAGGGTTATTATAGCAAAGGAGGGGCATGCAATGAGGAAAACTTATGGAATGACTATATAAAAATAAGGTAACGATGCAAAATACCTACAAATCTCGCTTTCTTAGCGCTAGCTCCATCAACCTACCACTGCGCCCAGTGGAATGTGAAAGCTCGTTGCAATAACTATTTTGTGCTCTGGTGTAAGAGGTGAACATTCTAGAGAGATATTCGTCCTTATAGTGTTCCGTCATCGGGAGTGTGGAAGGGGGAGTGCGAGGATAAGCGAGAATTTTGCGATCCCAATCGTAGTACATTTGCTTAATCAAAAATCATGCCTCTCATGGTTTTAAATACTATCAAAAGTGGTATAATATGTGCCATGGCATTTTCTCTGAAACAAACACTTAAGAACACCCTCCCGCCCAGTGTGCTGGCGGCGCTAGAGCCAAGCTATCGGCTGCTCGAAGCTACTGCGGCTGCAGCCAACCAAGGCTTCCCAGCCCAGGGCATGCACGTCATTGGCGTGACCGGGACGAATGGCAAGACCACAACGTGCTTTATGATCCACCGCATGCTGGTCGAAGCAGGCTACGATGTTGGCCTAATGACGACGGTGGCGTACGGGGTGAATGACGACATCACACCGCAAACCGAGCACATGAGCACCGTATCTGCACCCCTGTTGCAGCAGCGTTTAGCGGAGTTTCGGCGGCGTAATGTGCAGTGGGTGGTGCTAGAGGTGACGAGCCATGCGTTGGCGCAGCATCGCATCTTTGGCATTCCAATAGACATCGCCGTCATGACCAACGTCACACACGAGCATCTAGATTACCACAAGACATTCGAACGCTACCGCGCCGCCAAAATGCGTCTCTTCA
This sequence comes from uncultured Candidatus Saccharibacteria bacterium, assembly GCA_938049075.1. GTDB lineage: Bacteria > Patescibacteriota > Saccharimonadia > Saccharimonadales > Saccharimonadaceae > Saccharimonas. The sequence continues at coordinate 3,217 of CALICZ010000072.1, read as the reverse complement.
AGCTGGCGCGGCGAGTCGGCATTATCAATGCGGATGATCCATCGGCGGCGGTCTTCGAGCAAGCCGTGCCCCGTAGCCTGTGCTATGGCATTGCAGGCGGCGACATTCGCGCTACGAACATCACCCAAACCGCCTCGGGCAGCCGCTACGATGTATGGCTCATGGGGCAGATGCATCACATCACCATCAACATGCCGGGTGAGTTTAACATTGCCAACAGCCTGGCCGCGGTAGCAGTAGGGCACGAGGTAGGCCTCAGCCGGGTGCAGATCGAGCAGGGCCTGGCTGCACTCACCGGGGTGGAGGGCCGTATGACAGTGGTGGATGCTGGGCAGCCATTCTCCGCTATTGTCGATTTTGCCCACACACCCGACGCTTTTGAGCGGCTCCTCGGTAGTGTGCGAGCCAGCACCAAGGGCAAGCTGATCGTCCTGTTTGGCTCAGCTGGCCGGCGCGATGAGTCCAAGCGAGCCATCCAAGGCAAGATCGCAGGGCGAATTGCTGATGAGCTTATTGTCACCGAAGAAGACGACCGTGACGTCGATGGGCAACACATCCTCACCCAAATCGCCAAAGGCGCAGAAGCCGCTGGCAAAACCCAAGACACCGACCTCTTCCTCATCCACGACCGCGCTGAGGCCATCCGCTTTGCCGTCCGCCGTGCCCGCACCCCCCGCGACACCGTCGTCTTCCTCGGCAAAGGCCACGAAAAAACCATCGAATGCGCCGATGGTACCCACCCCTGGGACGAAATAACAGAGGTAAAAAACGCTATTCACGAGCGGCAAGCATCGAAAAAGAAGCCAGCGAAAGGCAAGAGCAAGCGCACAAAAGACGCCAGCAAACCTCGGCCCAAAGCTAAGGACAAAGCCAAGCGCAAGAAAAAGTCAGCTTCGCGCCACAGCAAGCGGACATCAGCGAGCTAGTGTGTGTACGCGGCTAACTGCTCTGTGGGGTGTCTGTCTCTCCGTCGGATTGCATAGCCTCCACTTCGAGTATCACATCGTCTGTATTGTTGCTGATGTCTGCTCGTACATAGCGCCCATCAGTGGTTAAGCCAGTTGCTGACCAGCCATCCTCGGCATACTGCAACGACATCCACTGGATAGAGAGCAGCCCTGGCTCGCCTTCAGACCCACCATAGGGCCATGGTCTTTTCTCGAGGATCGATTGAGCGATTGACTCTTTGAGTACTATATGTCTTTCATGTTCTTTGTCTGACGGCTGCTGTGGTATTTCGTGTGGCATATGGCAATGCACCTCCTTTACCTCTGTTATGGTCGCATGTTGTTGTGGAATCTACCTCTGTTGTGTTGGCTTATCTAGGATACCATGGCTATACATGCGGGCTACCACCCGTGGCATAACCCGGATAATTTTTTCCTTCGGCAGCATTAGTTTATTGCGATATTCATACCCCTCCACACCAGGGAAGAAAAAGATCCGTTCGTCATCATCATGCTCAGCAGCATCTTCCTGGGCCTCATGCACATAGTGTTCAGACGACTTGAGATCGATAAGCTTACCATTCACTATCATATCTATCCCACGCACATCCTGGTTGGCTGTGCCTGGCTCATAGGCAATGCCCGCTTCATCCAGCACCCGCATGAAGAGCACTTCATTGCGAATGCCCGCTACTGTCGCATACAACATACCTATTCGATCTTGCTTGTTTTGAGCATGCTTCTTGCCTGGACACACTGCTTCTAAGCCGTTAACTATATCCGATACAGACGGTATCGACTTCCATGTCTCACAGGCGTGTGTGGCGTTGTCTATCACATCGCGCAGGGCATGGTTAAAGTGCGTGAGCTTCTTGATCCGCTGCTTCTTTTCTTGCCGAGTTAGCGCTGTATCATCTTGCTCAATCGCCTCCACCCAGCTAGGGTATACTGCAATCAGCCGCGCCATATCGACATGCGACCACTGTTCTTTGCTCGCATAGTGCTGCACAAGCGTCACAGCACTCTCTCCCAGGGCAACCGAGCGTCGCTGGCGACGTTTTTTCTCACTCCAGTTATGTCTTTGCTGTTCTACGAGGTAAGCGAGGTGTGGCTTTTGGCTCTTCAGAGCTGCATCAACAGTAACGATCTGCTGCTTGATATCCGAAGAAGACGTCGACCACTGGCTCGGTGATATAAGCGATGGTAATGTATCAACATCATAGCGTTTGGGTTTATGTGTATGATGTAGCTTATGGTGGCGTGTCTTTGTCATAGTTGTGTTTGTTATTATAGCTAATCTACTATACTGGTCAATAATCAGCCACCTCCATTTTAATCTGCTGCGTCATATACAAGAATGGTTTTCTCGCCACTAGACAGTTCAGATTAGTCTTCTGGTGGGATCAAGCTATCATCACCAAAATCACCAGTGGAATCGTGCTTGATATCTGTCACAACAGTGCCACTGTTATTATCAATTGTAATCTCGACGAAGTCCCCATCTGGGGTATAGCCCGCTGCTCGAGACAACCCTGGTTGTTCATCATCAGCAATGTGAGATGTTATTGTCACCTGCATTGTGTGATCATTGCCAAGTTCAGCAAGTGCCACAGCACATTGCCCCATCTGGGGAGATAGAGATAGAGGAGTTGGCAATTCTATTACTTTGCCAGTCAGTATCGAGTGTCCCGCCAGCTGAGCGTACTGCTCTGGACTAGTTTTATTATGATCGTGCGTCATAGCGCCTTGTTTATCCTCATGTGGTTCATCTGTTAATCGCATAGTCTCGACCTTAAATAATACCAGCTGATCGCATACGGCGTATAATCTTTGGCTGCAGCTCAGCGACTCTATCTGGGTTCGCTTGTGGAAGTGTCAGCTTGCCATCAAAGTCACTATCCGAGATGCCTGGGTAGAAGATAATTTTTTCACTACTGCGGTCACGCTCTGCTATCTTTTGCAACGCCTCCTGCGCCGCGAAGATGGATGCCTTTACATCAACTGGTTTGTCATTGATATAATAATCAACACCACGCGCATCTTCCTCAGCAGTCGCTGGTTCAAAATCAACACCAGCTCGAATCAAGACATGTTCAAAGGCTATTTCGTTGCGAATACCACGCACTGTTGCCGTCATAGCTTTATAGAATTTCTTTTTCTTCTCAAGGTTCTCTGGCTTGTCTTGGCTGCGCTTGCTCTGTCTCTTGGGTAGGCGCAGTGATAGTTCTTGTATCGAGTGCTTCTGCAGTTCTCATAGTTCCGTATTATAC
>CALICZ010000071.1 GCA_938049075.1 uncultured Candidatus Saccharibacteria bacterium | reverse complement strand
TGATACCCGCAAAAAAATTACATTCAAGAGATAGACCTTTCTCATAGAAAATACAAGGCATTTACCCTGTATTTTCTATGGAACACGCCAATCTACCGATTAATCGTCAACGGCCAACTCAGCTCGACACTCTTCAGCTTTTTCAGGCTGTTGAGTGGTGTGAGATCCTTCACCTCGGTGTTTTTAAGAGAAATAAAGGTGAGATTCTTTGCATGTTGAATGCCCTCAAGGTTCTTTATTTTCTCCCACGACTCTGCACCATCACGCGCGCTGAGGTCGAGCGTGGTTAGCTTTTCCAGATCTGAGGCAAGCATGGGCTGTGCATCGCCGCGCTTTGTATGGGTCACTTGGGCGATAGCTTGGTTGAGCTTGTTGCGGAGACGCCAATCGGGCACGCTCACCACCGCATCCTGTGGCTTATCAGCAGCAGTCTTTTCTTGGTAGACCCGCACATAGTTGACCTGCATATCTTTCGCGACTTCGTAATCCTTAGGGCTAGCCTTCTTGTATGGCTCATTGAGGCCGCCGATCTGGTGATTCAAGCGAATGAAGAGTTTGTTGGCTGCCTTGGCAAACGGCCAGTTTGCATCATCTGGTACCACGCGGTGTACCATGCGCCCATCATAGTAGAATTCGATCGTCCCATCCTTCTTATTCAAGACACCGTAGGTATGGAAGGTATTTTGTGTATTACCAACGATATTCCGATCGAGTACGCGCTGGTGCTGATGCGAACGCTCTTTGTTCCCCTGACGTGGCTGCGTATGAATATTGGCCTGCAGCCAGCTTGGGTCGTAGCCACGCGACTCGAAGACATCGAGCTCACCACTGGTTGGCCAGTTGAATGTTGTGCTTGTGAGCCAAAATGATGCCCAGGTCGCTCGAGCACCACCGTTCTTGTTGCCCTCTGGCAGTTTGATAGACGCCTCATAGTAGGTGCCGGGGCCCCAGGCATGGGCGACACTTTTGTCCTTCCAGTCACTGAGGTAGTGCGAGTTGACCATCCCTGTCGAGAAGGCAGCATGACCAGCCTGGCATGGTTTGCCATTTTTATCATGCTGCGCGAGGAGATGGAGTTTGCCATCGTACTGGCGCACCATGTCTGTCTGGAAGCGCCCTTCCATACCCGACGCAAGGTCAAAGCAACCCGTCGGTACAGCCCATTTGGTTGTGTCGAGTTTATTACCGTCAAATTCATCACCCCACACTTTTTTATAATGCGCCTGTACATCACGCGGCAGATGATCGACTGCCGATACTGACTGCGCTATGGCACAGTTTGTACCCATTATAGCGCACGCCATGGTGAGCCCAAGCGCCAAGCCAGCTTTTGCTTGTTTTGTTGTTCGTGTTGCCAACATATCCCCTCCTTATGTTCGTTAGCTGTTCTTATTTAATCACAGCTACTCTGCTTTGCCAAACACAAGACAATAACTTTATCCATATTTTTTGCAAGCAAGATAGTCTATTTTGATCATACACATTGATCTGCCAGAGGTAATTTTTTGCACGAAGAAGTAATATATGGTGTATGTATTATACTCCGAAATACGTTGTGGTTTTTGCTACGATTATTGCTACCCCTGTTTGACAAATCTCACGCGAGGATTTACAATAGCGACACTACATGAAGGTCGTGAGGAGAGATTATACCCGGTACTATTCAAATACGTACTTTCAGACGAAAAAACACGCGCTATGTGTGTCGCCGATATTACGATTGAGCCAGATGATATTCTCGAGCAGGTAGCGGTCACTCACGAGAGATTGACCACGACGGATATCAGGTAATTTCGCTTCAAAGTCGACTTTCATATCAACATAACCCTAACTCGTGAGGTATTTTTCCATGAGACTCTATTTATCATCCTGCACCGTTCCTGCACCAGACCAGCTCTTCGCATTGATTGGCAAAGAGCCGGCCGAGACGAATATTGCACTGATTCCCAACGCGCTAGACTGCTACATCCGGCGAATTCGTATGCTTCGCATCACTGAGGCGAGGGAGATGTTTCGCTCACTTGGCGTCGAGAAGAGGCCTGCTGTGATTGGCCTAAAGCACTTCGCTGATCCAAGACTAAAGGATCATCAATATCTCGCTCTCAAGCATTATGACTTAATCTGGGTGCTTGGCGGCAATACCTTTATGTTGCGCGATGCTATGGCACAGACTGGCTTTGATGATATACTACACCGCTTACTCAATGAGGACGCCGTCGTCTACGGTGGAGCAAGTGCTGGTGCAGTGGTCGCTGGTGCCAGCTTGCGCCATATTGCTGCACTCGATAAACCAGAGTTTGCCGAGTACATTGTGTGGGATGGCCTCAAACTGCTTGATAAGACTATCTTACCTCACGCCGACACTCCAGCATTTGCCAAGACAGTGGCAAAGCTTACTCAGGAGCGAGATGATGTTATATTCCTGGGTGATAGGCAAGTTTTGATTCAGAATGGAGCAGATTACTCGATACACGACGCCGAGTAGTGATGAGTTTTCTTTGTCGAAAAAACTAAACTACTCATCCCCACGCTGAGGTCGTTCGAGCAACTGTGGCTCGCTCTGGCGTTCACCGCCAGCGATACGTACGACGTCTTTATCCATCTTGCCGAGCTCGCGATAGGTTGTGTTGTAGTGGCCGACTGTTGTGGCGAGACTCTTGCCCATTTTGCCCAGCAATTCATCAAACTTCTTGATATGCGTCGCAAGCTGACCAACTCGTAGCTGAATATCCTTGGCCTGTTCTTCGATCTGGAGGCTGCGCAGCCCCTGCAGCACCGTCTGCAAATATGCCAAGAAACTGGTTGGACTAACGATAATCACCCGTCGATCGCGAAAGGCATACTCAATCAGATCGCGGCTCGAGCCACCCTGTCCTACATTGTTGATAAGCAGATCATAATACAGCGACTCGCTGGGGATAAACATAAAGGCAAAGTCCATCGTATCTTCATTTGGGCGAATGTATTTGCTTGTCTCGTCGATGCGTTGCTTGAGGTCGAGCTTGACGCGGCTCAGCAGCTGCTGGCGCTCGTCTTTGCTCGTGGCATTGATCATCCGGTTGTAGTTCTCAAGGCTAAACTTGCTATCGATCGGCAGCACACGTCCCTTGTCAAGAAAGATCACCGCATCGACCGCTTCGCCATCGGCAAAGCGATATTGCATCTGATACTGGGCTGGTGGCAACACATTCTCAAGTACACTCTGCAGATAATATTCACCAAAGACACCGCGCTGCTTGGGGTTTTGCAGAACGTTTTGTAGTGTCTTGAGCTCATCTGCGACATCGACGACGCGTCGATTAGTCTCATCTAGCTTGGTGAGGCGTTGCGTCACATCGGCTACTAGCTTGGCACTCTCGGAGAGCTGCTTCTGGACTGATGTTTGCATAGCAGCACCCGAGCGCTCGAGCTTATCCCCAACCGACTGCTGCATAGCGGCTATCGTGCGCGACAACTCCGTCACGTCGCTCTTAAGGAGTGCTACCGACTGCTGATCTTTGAGCTCATTAAGCTTCGCCAGCAGTAGACTCAGCACTACACCGCAGCCAACGAGAACAACGATAAGAATAATTCCAAACACAAGAGAAAGTTCCATATCTCTAGTATAACATTTCCTCGGGAGCAGCCGCTCATGTTGTTTTATTGAGTGAGGCGTGTCAGCTGATCTCGTGGATGTGTCTTTTTAGCGCACAAGGAAATATTGCTATTTTCGAGAATTTTGACACTTATACCGCACAAAAGAAGTGTGCCTATGGTGCTTGTACAATCTAAGCCGCTCTCGCCATGTTGTTCGGTTCACGTGTAAAAACCAGTTCCGTAATGGGTTTCAGCTTTAGCACTAGAAGAATGATGTTCTCAGAAGGAATTGACCTTTATCGTGTTTTGTCAAAGGAAGCGACCTGAGAATTGGCAGGACTTGAAATCTAGACAAGGGAGCTGCGTAAAAGAGGGAGAATGGAAATCGCTTCATTTGAGCATGGCAAACGACCACCAAGCAACCTATTGTGGAGTTTGGAGATATCTACAGTGTCGCAAGATATATCAATACAATGATCGCCACCATTGCACCAAGTGTGACTGCTAGGTTGCGCAGGCGCGAGATCCACGAAAACACGCCAATGCTCAGTGCCATCAAAATCGTGATAACTGGCACGACCACATACCATGACGATGCTGCTAGCCACGTAAGCACTGGCCAGAGACCCACTGCCGTCGCAAGCATAACGAGAGCGGGACGATACACACGGCGCTGCACCAAAAATATAAGCCCGACGATCACTGCCACAACCATTGCGCTCAAGACTGTATAGAATGTAGGCGTGCCACAGCTTGCTGGATTGGCACTACCAAGGCCACACACCACACCAAACACCCCAAGGTTGGCAACGAGCAGTAGCACTGCACTCGTCACCACGCCAGTAATGGCCGCACCTATCATAATCTGCCCCATATCTGGCCATGATAAGTTCACAAAATGCTTGGTGTCTTCGGATGTATCGAGCACACCACCCTGAGCAAAGGGGTTATCGATTGCTCGGCTGTGGTCGAGCCCATCGTCAAGCACCGTCTTGGTGATGGTCGCCGTCTTGGCAGTTTTTGCTTTTTTAGCTTGGCGCGCTGCTTCCGCCACCTCATCTGGGTCAGCGGTGCGTGCGTATATCTGTTCGTCCATATTATCTAGCTCCAATTCCTTACTGGGAGCTATTATATTATGTTTTTGCCGATTTTGCTAGTCTGCGCCAGAATTTTTTGTGATGTGGCACGTACCATACAGCGCCCAGCAGTGCAACGGCCACCCCACCAGCAACATCGAGCGGTGTATGCACCAGTGCTGCCACGCGGCCAAGGCACACCAACACCGTCATGACAAATAGCACCATGGTGAGTAGCCGCCGGCGCGTCACATACCATACCGCTAAGGTAAGAAACATCGCAAAGAGTGCGTGATCGGACGGAAAGCCGGGATTATTGAGATAGAGCGCACCCGGGTCAGTGCCGAGCTTTTCAAATGGCCGGAGCGTCTCAGGTTGCCAGAGCGCACCAATAACCTTCGCACACCAATAGGACGTCAGGCCTGCCATAAACACGCGTGTGTAGCGCTGGTAGCGTTGGGCTTGAGGTGCACGAAAAAATAGTGCAAAAAGAGCTACAGCGACAATCGGGATCATAAGCCCGTCAGCAACCAAGCGAACAATGGCATTCATACCCCTATTATACCACTGCTCGGGGTTTTTGTGTGATGGATTTAATCCACATCTAAGATCACTTTTGTATCTGTCGAGCAGGCTGCTGATTTGCCTTCGGGACATCAAGCAACTTCCCAACCGCATTGATGATCTGCTGGATGACTGTTGGCTTGGTCGATTGTTCCATCTTCGGACGTGCTGGTGGAGTTTTGATAACGTTAGCTGGCGGCATGTTGATCGTATTAGCTGGGGGTCTTTGTACTTCAGGAGGTCGCTGTGCTTTTGGCTTGGTTTGCTCCTTCTTCTTGACATTGGCAATCACAACATTGATACGGTCGTCGTCAAGGACTTTTTTGTATGACACTTCTGCGCTGTCGCCACCAGTGTATTCTCCACCAGCTTGCTGAGCAATTTGGTTCGGATTGCAGGCTTCAGGATTCTTAACACTGCAAATACGAGCAAGCGGGCACGCATTGCAGGCCGCTTGACCAATCCGCTCCTGCGCTATTCGCCGCGCATTTTCTTGCCAGGCCGCAATTTCCTCCGGCGAGCGCTTGGTTGGTGCTTTGGCAAGCTGCTCACTCATTCGAAAAACACCTCTGTTGCAATACATTTACTCGCAATACCGCGCGCAGTGAGTCCCTGCCACATCGCTCGCGTAAACGCAACTGAACCACACACCAGGTAGTGTGCCGCTGGGTTGATACACATATCGAGGTCAATTCGCCCCTGGTGTATCTTGAGTGGAACTGTTGCTTGGCGTGTCACGAAGTGGTGGAGCGACAGCTGCGGGTAGCGGACCTCGTATGCAGCAAGGTCGGTCGCAAAAACAATATCGTCGACGGTCCGATTGCTATACATGAGTTGAATATTCCGATGCGGATCACGCGCGCATTCGCTCTTGATAATACTCCACACCGGACTAATACCGACTCCAGCTGCAATCCCCACGAGTGGGCGATCGGTTAGTGGATTAAAGTACCCATACGCCGCCGAAAAAGTTAGTTGGTCGCCCACCTGCCGGCTGCATAGGTAGTGGGAATACTCACCGCCAATATCCTTCACGGTAATGCTCAGATGTGTTTCGCCGGGCCAGCTAGACAGGCTATACGCTTTGCCCTCAGGCGTGCGCGACTCTGGCTTGATAACGGTAATGTATTGTCCAGCGGTATAGCGAAATGGTGCGTCGCCTTTGACATTAAACACCAGCGTTGCTACATCGTGCGTATGCTGAATCACTTGCTGGATTGTCCCTGTATAGTACTGCATCAGTGCACCACGCATTCTGTTACATAGCGTTGCATAATGTGCTGAGCCTGGGCCATCTCCTCGTCGGTAAAGCTCGTTTCATCGCAAAAGCGGCTACTCACCAGCGTATCGCTTGCAATAAAATGCTGCAGGGCAAAGCGCTGTGCACCGTGCACCATCTGCCCGACTGCATCGAAGTCTGCTGGCTCAAGCTGCCCCCGCACAATCGTCGTGCGAAACTCGTGATCGACCCGGCTTCGGATGAGGTCGATACTTTCCATAATCGCATCGGTGTCAATTGGCCGCGCGGCAATTTCTACATACTTTTCCAGTGGTCCCTTAATGTCCATTGCTACAAAGTCGAGCAGTTGCTCATCCAGCATCTGGCGCAGCATCGCTGGGTGGGTCCCATTGGTATCAAGCTTGACGAGGAAGCCGAGCCGCTTGATAGCCCGAATGAAGTCAGGTAAATCCTCACTCATCGTCGGTTCGCCACCACTGATCGCGACGCCATCAAGCAAGCCAACCCGCCGCGCAAGAAAATCAAGAATCTCCGCCTCAGGGATACAGCCAATATACTGCTCAGGTAAGACGAGTTCTGGATTATGGCAGTAACCGCAGCGCATATTGCAGCCAATCAAGAAGACTGCCGCACAGGTGTGACCTGGGTAGTCGACTGTGCTGAACTTTTGGATACCACCGATCTGAACCATCACTGTCCTTCCTTCTTGTTATCATTTATTTAAGCATCAATCGTATCGGCTGCTTTGTCGTAGTGGTAGCGCAGTGCAAACTCTGCCTGCTTGCCTTTATTCCATTGTTGCACCGGCCGCAAATAACCCACCACCCGCGAATATATCTCACACGGCTCCTGGCACTGCGGGCACGCCTCATGTTCACCGCGCAGGTAGCCATGATTCTTGCAGACACTAAAGCTCGGACTGATCGTAAAGTATGGCAAACGATAATTGTGGCAGATTGTTCGCACCAGCCCTTTGAGCGTCGTAGGGTCATCCATTCGCTCACCGAGGAAGAAGTGGATAACGGTGCCGCCAGTATATTTGGTCTGCAATTCGTCTTGGAGGTCAAGTAACTCAAAGAGATCGTCGGTGTAATTGACCGGCAGGTGTGTGCTGTTGGTGTAGAACGGCGCTGGCACCGCGGCACCAATGCCATTGGCAAAATGCGCTGTTTCTGGGTAGTCGCGCTGGTCGATCTGCGCCAGGCGGTAGGTCGTGCCTTCGGCTGGCGTTGCCTCAAGATTGTAGTTATTGCCAGTTTCTTCTTGGAACTTCACGAGCGTCTCACGCATTAGATCAAGCGTCCGCTCAGCAAATTCCCGCCCTGCAGCCTGACCAATATCCGCGCCAAGGAGATTAAGCGCTGCCTCATTCATGCCAATTAAGCCAATTGTCGAGAAATGATTCTTCCAGTATTCACCAAAGCGCTGCTTGATATCGCGCAGATAGAACTTGGTATAGGGGTAGAGATTGGCATCGGTCAGGCGCTCGAGTGTTTTGCGCTTAACTTCGAGACTATCACGCGCTTGCTCCATAAGGTGGACGAGACCAGCCCGAAACGCTGCTTCGTCACTCGACTTCAGTGCCAAGCGAGGCAGGTTAATCGTCACCACACCAACTGACCCTGTCATTGGGTTACTCCCAAACAGGCCACCACCACGATACTCCAGTTGACGATTATCAATCCTCAGGCGGCAGCACATACTACGCGCATCTTCTGGGCTCATATCACTATTCACAAAATTACTAAAGTATGGAATGCCGTATTTTGCACTAGCTTCCCACAGGTTGTCAATCACAGGATTATCCCAGTCGAAATCAGCCGTAATATTATACGTCGGAATCGGAAAAGTAAAGACCCGTCCGTTGGCATCACCCTCCGTCATCACCTCAAGCAGTGCCCGATTGAAGGTATTCATCTCATCCTGGTAGTCGCCGTAGTTACTCTCTTGCATCTCTCCACCGATAATCACAGGTGTGCCTGCCATATGCTTAGGACATTCGAGGTCAAGCGTGATGTTCGTAAACGGCGTTTGGAAGCCAACACGCGTCGGCACATTAACATTAAAGATGAATTCTTGCAGTATCTGCTTTACCTCATCGTACGCTAGTCCATCTGCTCGAATAAATGGTGCGAGCAAGGTGTCGAAATTGCTAAAGGCTTGAGCACCAGCTGCCTCGCCCTGCAGTGTGTAGAAATAGTTCACGACCTGGCCCAGCGCCGTGCGAAAATGTCGGGCTGGCTTACACGAAATCTTGTTTGGCACACCAGTGAAACCCTGCCGGAGCAGATCCATTAAGTCCCAGCCCACACAATACACACTCACAAGGTTAAGATCGTGAATATGGAGGTCACCAGACCGATGAAGACGACCAATCTCTGGGCTGTAGATTTTGTTTAGCCAGTAGGTTTTGCTCACCTCACTTGAAATGTAATTATTAAGGCCTTGGAGGCTATAGCCCATGTTGGAATTCTCATTAACCCGCCAGTCAAGCTTGAGCAAATATTGGTCAATCAGGTCAACATGCGCACTAGCAGCAATCTCGCGCAGCTTTTGATGCTGATCGCGATAAATAATGTACGCCTTGGCGGTCTTTTTATATCGCGACCGCAGCAAGGTATCCTCTACCACATCCTGCATCTGCTCCACGGTGAGTGCATCATCCGCTATAGTCTGCTGCGCCTGGGTAATCGCCGCCTGAGCTAACTGATAGGCCTCTTCCTCAGCAAACTCACCCGTCTCCAGGCCAGCTCGTTCGATTGCTGCCATAATTTTTGTGTCGTCAAATGCCACGATGCGCCCATCGCGTTTGGTAATTGTGTGATACATATCCCTCCCTTTACTTGCCACGGCAACACGCGCGCCACGGCATGAGTGTTTATCCTTGTTTTTTATGATTGTGCAAGCATCGGTTACTAGTGTCATATACACCATATATAGCGCTTACTATGCACTATACTACTCTATATACTGTGGGTCAAGCGTGATATTCACAACGGGTATACTGGCACGACCTCTGTTATATGAAGCATGTGACTGTGGTCGGAGCAATTTGTTGTTATTTTTATCCAGCAGCTACGTACCAGTATCACAGCTCACTTAGCCGATCAACTACTAGGTGCAGACCTCTAGGCAGGTCACGCTATGCGCTATTGATCCACCTTCGCAAGCATGGTACAATACAGGGGTGCCACGCGATGATGGGCCGTCGCCAAGTGGTAAGGCACCAGGTTTTGGTCCTGGCATGCGGGGGTTCGAATCCCTCCGGCCCAGCCATATAGCACATGCATCAACCCACCTTTTGGAGGGTTGTTTTTATATAAAAGAAAGCCAAATAAACCAGAAACGTCTTTGCTTTGTATGCCCGTAGCACGTGAGAAAAGTGAACAACCTTTAACCAAATGAACTCATAAGATATAAGGTATTATTTTACATTATTTGCTTCGTTTGCTTCGCGTACCACAAGCACTGCCGCCAGGCAAACCAGGCCCGTAAATACTACCGTCCACCAGCCATTGAGTAGTGGTAAGGTCGCTCCAAAGAGGCCCGATTCACTCATTGGCACAGCTAAAAAGCACCACAGTGCCATACCAAACCACACTGCGTTCACGACAAGCAAACATGCCTGCGAAATACGGCGTGACCCTCGCGACATATCCATCGAGAGCAAAAATGGCAAACTACCGAGCTCAAGCAGCGGCAATAAGCCAGCCAAGAGAGCAGCCATTATGCCCCCACCAGCCACATGCCACCCGCTCGTGATATCGACAAACTTCTCAAAAGTAAAGAGCTGCGTGATGATCAAAAACGTCACAACGATACCAAGCGCAAGACGCCGCCAATACGCAGGATCGCGCCGTAAATGCTCTGGAAAAATCGCCTGAAATAACCCAAGCCAAAAATGTCTTATTTGCCGCAATTCGTCGCACCTTGGAAAGTCATGCCTTGCCGGCGTTTGTCCAAAATACGCCATTAGTCGCATCAGAGCTTAGCAATGAAGATG
>CALICZ010000070.1 GCA_938049075.1 uncultured Candidatus Saccharibacteria bacterium | reverse complement strand
TGGTCTGGTGGTAAGCGCTTTGACTTTCGCTATCCGACAAACTCGTGGAGCCATGTCTACCTCAGCAACAGCAGCGATATTGGCGGGCGAGGTTTGTGTATAATTGAGGCAAATAGCGCAACCGGTGACACTAAGATGGATTCCTGCGAATATTATACTCATAAGGTCTATGCGCCATACAATCCGACGCTGGAGCAGGTTGCTTCTGGTGGTGTCATCGATATCACAACAGACCAATACTTTGCGACGATGGTCTATGCTAATGGCGAAGTGAAAACCTTTGGCCTTAACAACGGTGCACTCGGTAATGGTGTCTATGTCGATACATCTAACCTTGATGCATACAAGCGTCAAGTATACAACCCAACCCCTGTTAATTTTATTCTCCCGTCTGGCGTCAAGGCAGTGTCGTCGTGGACGACCTCCAATGGGATAGCCTCTAAGAATGGTAACACTTTTGTCGTCACTAGTGATGGTCGTGTCTTTGGCGCGGGTAGTAATGTAACTGGTCAGCTGGGTATTGGGCATATCGGTGGTGGTACTAATGGCATCTACCCTACCCCGCAGCAGATGTTGGTGCTCGGCGCGCAGGGTAACTTGGCATCGTATGTGCGTTCGGGCTACGGTACGACAGTGGTCTATGCTAACAACCGAAAAGTATTCACCGTGGGTAATAACTCCAACGGCCAGCTGGGCGACGATACGACTACCACCAACCCAACGCCCCGTGCTAACAAAAACACCAATCCGCAGCGCCACGTGAAGTTCTATTAGGTAGGTAAATAGTGGGTTATGGATGCGTCAGGAAAATCCGAGATTCAAGGCTTAATGTGCCCAGAATCACCCACTATTCAATAGAATATGACATGAGTGTAATGGTCGCCTATCAGCCCTGGCACTAGAATCCCATGTTTTTGCAAGATAGTGATTAGGATAAGAGGTCTGATATTTAGTCAATGTATACGTTAGATGTTAGTGCTCAATGAGTACTAACTATAGGCAAGAATTAATACAGTACACCTGTCATAAATAATCAACACGCAACAATTACGGTCACTAAAAAGTCTCTCGTTGAGTCAAACAAAAAAGCGTGAACAATATATGTATACTACCTATACCCCTCCATTTCTCTCGTATGTGAGCAGCCAATAGTAAAACTCACTGCCCTTCCCGAGCAGTGAGTTGAATGTGATACATAGCCAAGCTATGCTTCTGGCAGCAATCCCTTTGCTGTAAGGAGCTCATCAATTCGAGCTCGGTCAAAGCCATAGACGATCTCGCCAGCAATGTCTGTGACTGGAATACCCTGGGCTTTGCCGCCGGTTTTGGCAGCGAGCTCGTCCGCAGCGCCAGGCGTTTTCTCGATATCTTTGATGGTATAGTGCACGCCCAGCTTATCGAGATATTGCTTCTCTGTTTTGCAATAGGCGCACCACTCTGCGCTATATAGTGTAACTGATGGTGTTGTACTCATACGTATTCCCCTTTCGCTCTTGCTAGTATAGCATGGGTGGAGGTGGGGTTGGCAAGCGTACTGGGTCTACGGCGCACGGCTTATTCCTCGGTGTTAGTTCCCTTTCTCTGTTTCATCTGGGTGGAATATAAAAGCGTGTTGCTATAATGATGTTTGTGATTTTTTGGTACGGGGTGGATCTTCTCCGGAGAAGTATCGACTTCCTATGAGGGTTTCTTGCGAAAAATATGAGAATAGAGAGGTGTGGGAATTACCGGGATGTTAATCTCCTGCACTCTGCTGACTCGTCAGATACCAGCCACCATCGTGCGGTGATTGATACGCGCGTAACTGCACATCCAGCTGGTATTTGCGGAGCTCGGCAATGGCGCGCAAGGCAGCTGCGCGGCTCGGGTAGCGCTTTTTGGCCGCTTCGCTGCGCGGTGGGCGGTAGGGCTGGTGTTTGGGTGTTTTGTTGCGGCGTGGCATAGCTCTAGTATACGCGGCTTTGCTGTGCGACGCCAGTTGTCTCGCGCAGAGCCCCCTGAGAAATGGTTATAAAAGTCAATGTCATATATAAAGCAGCAACTCCACGCTAAATCATCACAAGCTATGTGTGTTGCTCTATCATCTCAAGAAGCAAAAGCACGATGTTAGTGTGCCGCAAGATGGCGGTAATTTAAGATGCATAACCAACTGCCGCTTCCCTCTTTACGTCTGCTGAGCCTCCTGGTACAATAAGGCCATATGAGTACGGAGTCTCGTGAGAATGCCCGCTCGCACGGTAGCCAAGTGGTTAGTGTGCTGTGGCGTGCTGCACTGGGGACAACCTGGCGAATGGCGGTGCCAACTGTTGGGTTGTTTTTGCTCGGAGTCTGGGCAGACCGGCAGTTTGCAACCAAGCCATGGCTGATGTTTGCTGGCTTGGTGGTCGGTATCGCTCTTGCAGCGGGGCTCATCACGCACCAAATTAAGGGAGGTCATCGCACATGATGTTTTTTGCGGCAGTGCCACACATCTCGGTCAAGGCAGACGAGGTGTTTTCGATCGCTGGCTGGCCAATTACTAATGCCAATCTCGTTGGCCTGCTGGGCCTCATCGTCTTGGCTTGGCTGATGTTTCGCACGCGGGCAGCGGTGCTGGGCAAGAAGAAGGCGAATTTTGCAACTCGCTTGACTGTCTGGTGCTTTGAGGGGCTGTACAATACCGTTGGGCAGGTTATTCCTAGCAAGAAATGGACGCGGCGCGTTGCTCCTCTTGTTATTACAATGTTTTTCTTTATCGCCGCGCAATATTGGCTGGGGCTATTGCCAGTTGTTGGGCCAGTGATGGTTGGCCATACACCACTATTCCGGGGCCAAAATGCCGATCTTAACATGACCTTCGCCCTCGCGGCCGTTACGATCGTTATGGCGCAGGTGTATGCAGCACGCGAGCTTGGCTTTGTCGGTAACCTCAAGCGGTATTTTGTCAACCCCTTGCGCGATCCAATCATGTCCTTTGTCGGGATTCTTGAGATTGTGGCAGAGTTCTCGCGCTTACTGAGCCTGTCCTTCCGTCTGTTTGGTAATGTGCTGGCGGGTGAGATTTTGATTGCGATGATCGCTTACCTTACCCAGGCGGCAATGCCAGCAGTATTGCAGCCGTTCTATCTCTTTGAATTATTCATTGGTGGCATTCAGGCCTATATCTTCTTTATGCTTTCAACCGTGTTTATTTCACTTGGGCTCACGCATCACGGCGGTGATGAGGAAAAAGATACGCACTCAAATACCTCGACTTCTTCAGACGCGAACCTCGTGACCGAAGGAGTAAAATAACATTGGTAATAACTAAATAAGGAGAAATAATTATGAAAGACATCGCATTTACCCTGGCGTATGCTATTCCAGCAGCGTTTGCTGCGATCGGGTGTGGTTGGATTGGTGCCAACGCCATGAAGGCGGCTGGCCGCAACCCAGAGAAGATTAACGACCTACGCACCATGATGATCCTTGGTATCTCGTTTATCGATGCTTTGGCTATCATTGGTTTTGTGGCCGCGATTGTCGGCAAGGTGATGTAAGGAGTTCGCACTCGTGAATACCCTGCACTATTTTGCATCGACAGAGGCGGGTGGTGGCGACTTGTTCTCGTCGCTTGGTCTTGATTGGCAGCTGTTTGTCCTGCAAATGGTGGCATTTGTGGTGCTGCTCTTGGTCTTGAAGAAGTGGGTCTATCCACCGCTGCTCGACATGCTCGATCAGCGCGATGCGAAGATTCGCGATGGCCTCAAAGCAGCTGAAAAAGCGCAAAAGGCGGCTGACGAGACCGAGGAGCGCACTGCTGCAATGCTCAAGAAAGCCCGCCACGAGTCGCAAGAAATTGTGACTGCTGCCAAGACTGAGGCAGCCAGCATGGTGAACGACGCCAAAGACGACGCCCACACGCAGGCCGAGCGCATCTTAGCGTCGGCTCGCACCCAGACGCAGACAGAGTTGGCTGAGGCCAAGCGGGCGCTGCGCCGTGAGATGGTCGACATGGTCGTCGAGGCAACGCGTGCAGTGACCGCTGAGACTGTTGACGCGTCAAAAGATCGCCAGCTGATCGAGAAGCATCTGACCACACTTGATAAGGAGCAGCGCTGATGGCGGCCGGTTTTTCGCGCCGCCGCCTCGCTGCGTATGTTGCTGAGCAGATTGCTGCTGGTGCTGAGGTGTCTGCCTTACTGCGTCAAGTTGCCGCCTATCTTATTGACACCCGTGCAACGCGCGATGTTGACGTGGTGGCAGCAACGATTGAGGAAGCGCTAGCTGAGCGTGGTATCGTTGTCGCTGAGGTCACGACGGCACATGCACTGTCGGCTGCTTTGCAGAAGCAGCTCAAGACAGAGGTCACGGCACTTGCTGAGCAGAGTGGCACTGCGCCAGTTACGTCAGTACAGCTCCGCCAGGTTGTCGATCCGTCGGTGATCGGTGGCGTGAAGATTGCTCTGCCAGGCCAGCACTATGATGGCACTATCCAACACAAACTAACCGCCCTTGCGGGCACGAAATAAGAGGAATTATACATGGCTGAAACAACAGTTACAGAGTTGTCCGAGAGCTTGCGGCAAGCGATCGCAGGCCTGGAAGCCTCTGAAGGACTAGAGCAGGTCGGTATCGTGACCCGAGTGGGTGATGGTGTGGCCTGGGTACATGGCTTGCACCACGCTGGCTATAGCGAGGTGCTCGAGATCGAGACCAAAACAGGTGTCGTTGAGGCATTTGCCCTCAACCTGATGGAAGATGAGATTGGTGCTGTGCTGCTTGGCAGCGACCAAGGTGTAGCTGCTGGCGACCGCGTTAAGCTCAAGGGCGAGGTCCTGAGTGTGCCGGTTGGTGAGGAGTTGCTTGGCCGCGTGGTGAACCCACTCGGTGAGCCGCTTGATGGTGGCCCAGCCATCACCACCACGCAGCGCGGCCTCGTAGAGCGTGAGGCGATTGGTGTGATGGGCCGCAAGAGCGTGCACGAGCCACTGATGACTGGTATTATGAGCATCGATGCGATGTTCCCGATTGGCCGTGGTCAGCGCGAGCTCATTATTGGTGATCGTCAAACTGGTAAGACGGCAATCGCACTCGACACGATGATCAACCAAGCGCGTCAAAAGACTGGCGTGGTGAATGTCTACGTTGCCGTTGGGCAGAAGCTGAGCAAGATTGCTCGCCTGGTCGAGCGCCTCAAAGAAGAAGGTGTGATGGATCAGACTATCGTGGTGGCAACCAGCCCAAGCGACCCAGCTTCCCTGCTCTATCTCGCGCCATACGCTGGTACCGCCATGGGTGAGTACTTCCGTGACAATAGTGGCCATGCTTTGATGATCTACGACGACCTCACCAAGCACGCTGTCGCCTACCGCCAGATGAGCCTGCTGCTGCGCCGTCCGCCAGGGCGCGAGGCCTTCCCGGGTGATGTGTTCTATTTGCACAGCCGCCTACTTGAGCGCAGTGCCAAGCTAAGTGATGAGCTTGGGGCAGGTTCGCTCACTGCCCTGCCGATCATTGAGACCCAGGCGGGCGATATCTCCGCCTACATCCCCACCAACGTGATTTCCATCACCGACGGGCAGATCTTTATGGAGACAGATCTCTTCTACCAAGGTATTCGCCCGGCCATTAGTGCTGGTCTCTCGGTGTCGCGTGTTGGTGGTGCAGCCCAGACTAAGGCGCTCAAGAGTGTTAGCGGTAACCTCAAGCTCGGGTTGAGTCAGTTCCGTGAGTTGGCAAGCTTTGCTCAGTTTGGAAGCGACCTTGATGCCGAGACCAAGGCACAGATTGGCCGTGGTCAGCGCCTAACAGAACTCCTCAAGCAGCCACAGTACCAGCCAATGAGTGTCTGGGAGCAGGTGGTGAGCATTGTGGCGGTGAGCCAAGGCTACTTCGATACCGTGCCAGCCACGAAGATCAAAGCTGCGCAAGATGCCCTGCTGAGCCGTCTCTGGGCCGAAGCCAAGGAGCAAATGCGCACCCTCAATAAGGGCGACCAGAAGTTCGGCACCGATGAGAAGCTCACCCACTTGATAGAATCAACCGCGGGCGAAATTGCCAAGGAATTTGCGGAGTAAGCAACGGAGGTCGCTATGCCCAATACGCAACAGCTCAAAGCACGGATTCGCTCGGTTAAGAGTACCAAGCAGATCACCAAGGCAATGCAAATGGTGGCAGCGAGCAAGATGCGCCGCGCCCAAGATGCAAGCCGCACCACTGCGCCATATACTACGGCAGCACGTGGCCTCTTGCGCTACCTCTCGCGCCAGGGTGCGACCGACGATCACCCCCTGTTTGCCCAGCGCACGGTCAAACGCCGCTTGATCATTGTCATTGCCGCCGATAAAGGATTGGCTGGTGCCTACAACAGCAATGTTCTGAAGCGCTATGTCCAGCTCCTGCGCGACGACGATGCGGCCGGGATTGACAACACTACCATTGCAGTAGGGCGCAAGGCAGCGCAGTTCGTTGCCCGCCTCAAAGATACGCAGGTGGTTGGGGTGTATGAGGATGTGCCAGATCGCCCAACTGGACCAGCCTTCCGGGCAATTCTCGACACTGCGCACGATATGTTTGTGAGCAAGCAGGTCGATGCGGTCGACGTTGTATTTACTCGCTTTTATAGCAGTATGACGCAGCATCCTGATACGATCCACCTCTTGCCCGCTGGCCTTGATGCCGAGCAGCTCGATGCGGTGGATGACGATGAAGCAATCCCAGATGACGAAGCGCTCTTCGAGCCAAGCCCTCAAGCAGTACTCGATACCATTGCCGCGCGCATGGTGAGTGCCCGGCTCTACCAAGCCCTGCTCGATGCTCGGGCGAGCGAGCACAGCCAGCGCATGCTTGCCATGAAAAATGCCACCGATAACGCTACCAGCCTTGTCGATGACCTAACACTCGAGATGAACAAACAGCGCCAAGGTGCCATCACGCAAGAGCTGACCGAGATCAGCGCTGGTGTGGAGGCAATGGGATGAAACACTACGCGCGTGTCGTGATAGCTGCGCTTATCATGTATGCGCTTGTATGTGTGGTGTTGCTTCTTGTGGGTGGTATTCTGATGCTGTCTGCTAGCCGTGGTGAGGGGTTACTCTTTGGCCTTGCGCTGATGCTGCCATTTGCTCTCGGTGGGCTGTGGTATTGGCGGTATGGCCAGCGGCGCGGCGCAAGCTTTGTGGGTTTTACAACTGGCCTGCTGGTTATCATTTGTGCCGGGCTTGGCTCGTATGTGGCGGGCTTTCTTGTATCCTTTGCTGTGCATGGTGTGGAGGCGCAAGCTAATGATATTGCTCGCCTGGCCTGGCCAGCTCAGCCTATTATGGCGTGTGCTGAGTTGCCAGTCGTCAGTAGTCTCTTACCGTATGTGCCAATTGTGGTGTTGCTAGCTTACTGCGGCATTGCAGCCCGTGATGCTATGCGCTATAGACAGAGGTCTCATACCAAAAAGTCAGGCAGCCAGGACAATCTGCAAGCAAAGAAAGTGGAGTCAGTGGAGGGAAGAATATGATGAACGAGAGTCAACCAACACCTCCCGTAGATACAAACCAACACCGAGGCATGCTCCCAAGCCGTAGTGCTCAACTAACAGAGCCTCAGTGGTACGCTAAGACATCGTCGGTACTGCTGATCGTCGGTGCTATCTTGAGTGTTTTGACGTGGATTACTGAGGCCATACAATCGTTTATCCAGGCTCGTGCACATTATGCACTGATTGAAAACGGTTATGTTGCGGGTGGTCATGTTCATTTTTCGATACTCACACCTCTCGCTGCAGTAGTTATGGTAGCTATTTGGGTTGGTGCGCATACGGATAATAAGTATCAAGGAAGAAGGAATACTCTTGCAATTGGCATTGGCACATTTGTTGCACTGCTATTCTCGATTATTGAATCGCTTTTTTGGTCTTCGCTAAGTAATTGGGCATACACTACTGGAGGTTACTATCCCTTGATCAGAGATATAATGGAAACCGTCCAAGATGGTATCGGGCTTACGGTCCTCGTCGTCTTTGCTCTATTGATCGCATACATCGTGTGTTACATCAATGAGCGAAGACGAGAGAGTCTGTTTCAACAACAAGTAGTAAAAGGAGAAATGAATGAGTAAAAACCAAGGAAAAATCATCCAGATCATGGGTGTGGTGGTGGATGTCGAGTTCGACCGCGAGGTGGAACTACCGGCAATCTACGATGCTCTGCACGTCGAGCGTGACGGCCAGACGCTGACGCTTGAGGTAGCGCAGCACCTTGATGAGCAAACGGTGCGAACCATCAGCCTGCAATCGACCGACGGCCTGAAGCGTGGCCAGTCAGTAATTGCAACTGGTGCGCCGATCCGCGTGCCTGTAGGTGAAGCAACGCAGGGGCGGATGTTTAATGTGGTAGGTGAACCGATCGATGGCGAGCCAGTAGCCGATGATGCGCAGCGTGCACCCATCCATGCCGAGCCCCCTGCCCTCACCGAGCAGTCTAACAAGACCGAGATCCTTGAGACCGGTATCAAGGTGATCGACCTCATCGCGCCACTCACCAAAGGTGGTAAGGCTGGGCTCTTTGCTGGTGCCGGTGTGGGTAAGACCGTGCTCATTCAGGAGCTGATCAACAACATCGCCAAGTTCCACAGTGGTAACTCTGTCTTTGCTGGTGTGGGTGAGCGTACCCGTGAGGGTAACGATCTCTACCATGAGATGAAGGATGCTGGCGTGCTGGATAAGACGTCGCTTGTCTTTGGCCAGATGAACGAACCACCGGGGGCACGTTTGCGGGTGGCACTGGCTGGCCTGGCAATGGCCGAGGCCTTCCGTGATGAAGGCAAGGATGTGCTGCTCTTCGTCGACAATATCTTCCGCTTTACACAGGCTGGTGCTGAGGTGTCTGCCCTGCTGGGCCGTTTGCCAAGTGCGGTGGGCTACCAGCCAAACCTCCAGCAGGAGATGGGTGCCCTGCAAGAGCGCATCACTAGTACCAAGAAGGGCTCGATTACCTCTGTTCAGGCGGTGTATGTGCCAGCCGACGACCTGACCGACCCAGCGCCTGCCACTACCTTTGCTCACCTTGATGCTACTACAGTACTCTCTCGTAAAATCGCCGAATTGGGTATCTCCCCTGCGGTAGACCCGTTAGACTCTACTTCTCGTATTCTTACACCTGAAATTCTTGGAAAAGACCACTATGAGTGTGCCCAACGCGTAAAAGAATTGCTCCAGCACTACAAGGAACTACAAGATATCATAGCGATTCTTGGTATGGAAGAACTCTCCGAAGAGGACAAGCTCGCCGTTGCTCGTGCGCGTAGGGTACAGCGTTTCCTCTCTCAGCCTTTCCATGTAGCAGAACAATTTACAGGGATTCCAGGGGTATTTGTGGATATCAAAGACACCATTCGCGGATTCAATATGATCCTCGACGGAGAGCTTGACCACCTACCTGAAGCGGCTTTCAACCTTAAAGGAACGATTGAAGAAGTAATAGAAGCAGGTGAAAAGATGCTTGCTGAAGCACAAAACTAAGACGATTATGATATTAGAAATAGTAACCCCAGAGGCCGTGCTTTACAAGGGAGCGGTGAGTATCATCACCCTACCAGGAGCGAAAGGGTCTTTTCAAATACTTGAGAACCACGCACCTATAGTAGCCCTCTTAGACGAAGGAACAATCACCTTTAGCGAAAGCGAAGCCCCCAAGGTATTTGCTCAGGAGTATTTCTCGGAGCAGACTCAAGCCAAAGGGGAACATATGCTCTCCATCACAGGAGGGGTCGTAGAGCAAAAAGATAATAAAATAATTGTGCTGGCTCAATGATCTTATTTTTATAAATTAAAAGCAGGGGCGCTTGCCCCTGCTTTTTTAATTTAAACTATTTTTTTATATGTTAGAAAAAGCTATACAAATAGCCATAGAGGCACATAAAGGGCAAAAAGATAAAGGAGGCTCTCCTTATATCCTACACCTTATTCGTGTTATGAATGCAGGGAAAACTGAAAATGAGAGAATCTGTGGTATCTTGCACGATTTGGTAGAAGATACTCATTGGACATTTGTCCAATTAGAAAACGAAGGTTTTTCAGAGGAAATTATCAAAGCGCTAAAATGTGTAACAAAACAACCCAATGAAGAGTACACACACTTCATTGAGCGTATCAAAGCCAATCCTCTTGCTACAAAAGTAAAACTTAATGACCTAAAAGACAATATGAATATTGCACGACTGACTCATATTACAGAAGAAGATAGGGAAAGACTTAACAAATACCTCAAGGCTTACCACTCATTATTAAACTAACAATAAACCCCTTCCTTTGTGGTATCTAAGCAGTATCGCACCGAGATAGAAATGGCTTTGGATATAGCTATTTCAGAAGGCACACCAGCCAACGAATTAGCCTCCACCCTAAAGAAGTATCTGCGCAATCCTGATAGTCTATTTCGTCGTTATCGTGATAAAAATGGGGTGCTACAACTATCAAAGAAAGCCAAAGAATACCACAGCGGACAAGG
>CALICZ010000069.1 GCA_938049075.1 uncultured Candidatus Saccharibacteria bacterium | reverse complement strand
GACAGTAGATTGCTTGTAGCCTTTGCTGCTATTGAGGTCATCCAGCCGCTCGGCACTGGTGTAGACATTGTGCGGGGCACGGCGGTCAGTAGCACGCCAATAGCTGCGCTCATGAAAGAACTGGTCGATATCGCGGTAGGTGCCATTGCGGATCTCTTGCAAGGCATGTGAGCTACCCCCCACATGAGCTACGCTAGGCTGGTATGGCGCAAGCCAGTCGATGTAGTATGGCCGCAGGCTGCGCACTGGGCCAATCATCGTTGGTTTGTTTTGCTGGTACAGCGCGAGAAAGCGAGTGATACCTGCCTCGGCAATTGCCTCATACACCACCTCAGCCTGCTTGATGCCTGACTGAGGGCGAGCACTGGGGCTATTCTCGAGCATCACTGCAGTAACGGGCTTGGTGGTGGCCGCTTGGTCGGCTACCTTGAGGCCAGTCAGAGGCGAATAATACACCTCTGGGGCTTTCTGCGTTGCCACAACAGGAGCGGGCTTGGCCTGGCGAGGCTTATTGAGCAGAGAAAATGACGCCATTGCTCCAACAAATATCACCAATGCTCCACCAATCACCATCACGGGCATGCGGTGTTGCCCCACAAAATGCCGCAGCCCCATAAAGTGCCGCCCATGCCGCCGCAAACGCCGACGCTGCGCCCGACCGCCAAAAGCTGCCGGTGGTGTATTCTGTGGTGAACTCATCTTATGGCCATTATACCATGAGCGGATAGCGATGAATGAGGAATTTTGCGGCAAAAGGCTACCTTGGGCTTGACCACTGTACAGTGTGAGTGTTTTTACCCTTGCGCTTCTCTGCTTGTGCTCTATGGGTAAATGGGTCTTGGTTATTTACTTCGTGCGCTGGGTCTTTTTGTGGCAGTGGATGATGAGGAATTGCGTAAGAGCTGCATGGCGAAGATAGATACATCGACACCTCGAGCGCATGCGATCAATTACCCAACAAACCCCTTGGCAAATCCGCAAAAATAGCCTACAATGAATAACCATTAACGATAATTTGGGTGAGGAAATATGACACGACGACACGATGGCCCTTTGGCAGGTAGTACAGATAATGGTGGAGACAGCAGCGCTATACCACCATCACAATGGACTAACGAAGGTCAATCACCCCAATCGCCACAACAAGCGAGCGGCGGAGATTGGTATGTGGGGCAAGTGCGAGAAGGGGTGCGCCAGCCGTCGCCTTATGCCATTGGGGTCATGACGCTTGCTGCCCTCAGAGGCAGCATAGGGATTGGCTCGGGCCCACAGGGCGTTGATATACTCGCCTATCCCATTGCGCGTGATATCATTAACGGCAGCGCAGACTCTGTGAGCGGTATGGAGCCGGCACCATCAGTCTGGCTGGGCGACATACCTCCAGCGGAGTAATTCGCGGTATTCCCTCTCTCGTGGCACGCACATCGCTTGGCAAGGATAGCAACGCACCCACCGCAGCCAGGCTGCTACCATACCAGCAAATAGCATGATATTTTGAGGCAACAGTGAGCTGCCACCTCTGTATCGTTGTAAATAGCGCAGCAATAGGGCCTTGACAGATATATATAATTTCTTTCATATTCTCTCTACAGATAGAAAGGGGAAGAGAATATGTTCCTTGAGATTCATTGCGGTAGATTCTATGTAGACGGAGAGTGGACTGGTTGCGGTGACTACAGTCGTCACACTGATAAAGCCTCATGGGTGGAAGGTGTGAGCGACCAGGAGAGACGCTTATTCGCTCTTCATTGGGCATGGAGTGACGGTGAAGTTGATTGGCATGAGTATGTTGACCAACTACGAATTGCAGCGCTTTTAGACGCTCGCAAAACCACAGCAACAGCACTGGCTGCTGGTATCAGTGGATGCGCATCATCGTGGTCGCTATCAGGGTTGATACTTCTTGTTGTTCCGGCTGTTCTTATGACTGGGCACTATATCCGCTCTATGATCAGCAACTGGCGACGATACAGGACGAGGCACCAGCAATTCGAGAACGAGATTCAAATCATAGATTTCAACTACCCAGTTGTCCGGTGTATACGATGGCTACTTCAATCTGGCCTCTCTCAGAATGCTCGTAAGAGTTTGGAGGCTGGGGCTGGGGTATCTGTTGGCAGGATCAATACTGGGGTAGTTAGTATCCATGGTGAGTCCGTCACTTGCGTTGTTCGTCGCAACCCAGAGCTCATAGAGTTCATTGGTAGAGAGTATAGCGCCAAACTCCCCTCACCTGAGGAGTATCGACGCCGCGCCTTCGATGTCTTGTATGGCTATATACAAGACGAGATTGACCGCCTTAAGGCTGCTTACGCTGCCGCTAAAGAGCGGTGGCGTATTGAAGCCGAGCGCAAAGCGACCGAGGAAGCGCTACGCCGCTCTCGTGAGGAGCGAGAAGCCCTAGTGGCTGCTGAGGCTGACCGCGCCTCGAGAGTGTCCTCTCTCCCCTTTATCCTTAATGAGACTGAGGATGAAGTCCGCGCATGGGGGTCGCTGTCTCAAGCAATGCTAGAGGCAGACACTGGCTCACCGACGGAAACTGAGCCCAGCAAGGAACCAAAAAAGGCTTGATATCTCAAGCCTCACGCCGGCCTATGGAATAGCATAGGCATGGCCCTTCTATCCACCGGGGCTGCCCGCTTGAGTACCATCGTGTATTCGCGGGCAGCTCCCTTACCCCTGTTATTGCTATTATTTTTTGCTCATGACGCAATTATTTGTTCAAGCAAAAACCGGCTGGGAGAGCCGGTTTTTGTGTGATGCATAGCGTGTTATTGCCCAAGATACTGCTCAATCCGCGCCAGCGTCCGCTCCTTGCCAAGCAGCGCCAGCGTGTCATTCAGCTGGGGGCTAAAGGGTGCCCAGGTGGTGGCGATGCGGATGAGGCTAAAGAGCACGCCCGGCTTGTGGCCAGTGGCCTCGAGAAGCTGGTTGAGAGTGTCTTGAATGGTGCTTGGCGTCCACGTATGCTGCTGAGTCAGAGCGGCGTGGGCCGTGGCGAGGAGCTCTCGGCGCTGCTCGTCTGTCAGTTTGCGTAGTGGCTTGTTGGTGGTAATGAGTTCTTCGTTGATAGTGGGCTCTTCGAAGAAGTAGCGGCTCAGCATTGGTAGCTCGGCCAAGGTCTTGAGGCGGTCTTGTACCAGAGCAAGCACTTGTTTCTTGTACGATTCGTCGGCGCTAGCAGCACTGGCTGGCCAGTGCTGCTCAACCCGTCCGTAGAGGTCATCGAGCGATAAGCGGCGGATCCATTGGCCGTTCATCCACAGGAGGCGCTTTTCGTCGAAGCGGGCACCACTGCGCTGGACGCGCTCGAGGCTGAATTTCTCGATCAGTTCCTCCTTGCTAAAGATCTCTTGCTCGGTGCCATCATTCCAGCCCAGCGAGGCGAGGAAGTTGAGCATTGCCTCGGGCAAAATACCATCGGTGCGGTAGTCGGTGACGCTCTTGGCACCATCACGCTTGCCAAGCTTTTTCTTGCCATCCGGTGCCATGATGTGTGGCAGGCAGGCTAGTACTGGTGGCTCAAGCTCCAACGCATCGTATAGGCTGAGGTAGCGTGGAATGCTGGAAATATATTCTAGTCCGCGGATGACGTGGGTAATACCCATCTCGGCGTCGTCGACAATGTGAGCGAAGTTGTATGTGGGGTAGCCATCGGCCTTGATGAGGATGAAGTCATCGAGCGCTTCTGGCCCAGCAGAGAGCTCACCCATCACGGGGTCGTGCCAGGTGTAGCGCTGGGGCTCGGCTATCTTGAAGCGCAGTGGCTGGGTACCATCCCACTCTGGTGGATTGGTGGGGCGATAGTCGCGGTATAAAAAGGCCTTCTTGGCAGCCCGGGCTTCCTCGCGAAAGCCTTGGACTTCCTCTGGGGTGTAGGGGTCGGCATAGGCCAGGCCTTTGTCGATGAGCTTTTGGGCCCAGCGGTGGTAGATGGCGAGGCGCTCCGACTGATGGTATGGCCCAGCCTCACCGCCAACGCGTGGGCCTTCGTCCCAGTCTAGCCCAAGCCAGTCGAGTGTATCGAGAATCAGATCCTCTGCCCCAGATACAAAGCGAGCGCGGTCGGTATCCTCAATGCGCAAGACGAATTTCCCACCCTGCTGGCGCGTGAGCAGCCACGGAAAGAGCGCTGCGCGCACATTACCCACATGGATATACCCCGTGGGGCTTGGTGCAAAGCGGGTGCGAATGGTGGTGGCATGCGAAGATGGTGTATCAGATGATGTTTCGTTACTCATATGGATAAGTATAGCAGATGAACCACATGACAAAGAACAGTATGATTTTGGTTATAGGTTATAGCCTGCGCTTCTCCCACTACTCCTTCCTCAGGAACGCTATAAGGGTCGATATCTCCCAGACATCGACCTCTTGCTGCCAGGGCTGAAAACAGATTATGACAATCTGTTTCCACACTCCAT
>CALICZ010000068.1 GCA_938049075.1 uncultured Candidatus Saccharibacteria bacterium | reverse complement strand
CAGCGTAGACCTTGGGGATGCCAAGGCGTGCGACGTGGTTGACTGCCTCGCTCTTGCCTGCGCCTGAGAGGCCAACGAAGGCAAGGATTGTCGTCGGGTGAGATGGATGATTCATGTCTCTAGTATAGCAGATGATGATGCTTATGGTTAGCAGCGCGGGGAATGGTACAATAAAGATAGTATGGAAGAGCAGCCAACTGCACAGCCATCACGACCAGAGCGACTCCCCCGCTACGCACCAATCGACTGTGCGTCGCGCATCTTCTATTTGCGGATGCGGGTGCGGCAGCAAGGGGGAGCGGCGCTTCCGTCGCAATGGATGCGCGATGCTGCCTGCAGCCCAGCCACGAGTGAAGAATATTTTAGTGGCAAACCGGAAGACACGGCACTGGCGCTGCGGCGCTGCATTGGTTGTGCGGTGATTGATGTGTGCGCGGCATATGCCGTGAGAGAAGGAGTGTCGGGGATCTGTGCTGGTTTAACGGCACAGCAGCGCAGACAACTGACGGATGGTCCTACGCCAGCCGATCTCCCCAGCCAGTCTACCACGCTCACCGCTGTCATGCATCACGCCGTCCACATCAATGATACGCCTCGGGCACGGATCGCCTGGGCGGAGCAGTGTATGGCCGAGCGGCGACATATTGGATATATTCCCACGTCGCAGACTTTTGCTCGCTTGGCGCTGTGTATTGATGCTGAGACGAAGCAGCAGATAGAGCCCGAGCAGCGTGAAGATTGTGCTGGGTGTCCGGTAGCAGCCGAGTGCTTGCTCTTTGCGCTGCGGGGGTACCAGCGTATTATCGCTGCTGGTGATGTCCGTGGTGGCACGACCCAAGCCGACCGCCGGCAGTGGGGCATGCCCAAACCCAAGCAGCGGCGGTCTCGGCGACGCTGAGGAGGAACGTGGTCGAGCGTGAATAGGCTATACATTGCTTATGCTTGGCAAAATAACAGTGGTGTGGAATAATGCAGAAGCCAACGTTTTGTATAGCAAAAGAGAAAAAACTTATGACGCGTGAACAATCAAGAAAGCCAACCCCTGCCACGCTGGCAATGCGAGAACGAATGAAGAGTGATGGTGTAAGTCCTGCACGGTATGTTGCAGAGCAGCTACTCCGGGGAGAGAAAGTACCAGATATGTCGGAGTGGGTTGCTTTGGCGGCGTGCGGCTCAAAAGGCGCGTTCAATTTCGATCTCGATATCCCTAGCCCTGATGCAAGCAGACCAGAGTATTCTCGGAAGGCCGATATCGCTTGGAGAGTACAGTTTGCAAAGCAGGTGTGTGGTATGTGCTCAGTGCAGCAGCAGTGTTTAGCAAGTTGGTTAGATCGTACGATGAGGGGTGAGCAGGATGACGATAGTTTGATTGTTGGTGGCACAACGAAGAGACAGCGCGAAGCAGCGCGTCGGTGGGCGGGGCAAGTCAAAAAAGCCCAAATCTCAGACAATCTGTAACAAAAACACCAACCTCCACGTTCGCACAAACGATATATTTTGTAGCAAAGTAGCACCTCTTTTAGCACGCAGCGAGGGGTGCTATTGAGTGGTAGAGATGGGGCGGCGTGGGCGTGATTTGCCTTGCGATGCAACGCCGCGTTTTGTTCTGCAAGATACCGCTCATGCTATAGCAATTGAAAAATCCGACGAAATGTGTACACTTATATAATAACGTATATAAGCACGGATAGTGCAGACTGAGGAGATAGGAGTGCAGCGACGAGGTGGGTTAGTGAGTGGAGTGATGAGTGTGCTCATTGCGGGTGTTGTGTCGGTGATGTTTGGTGGGGTTGCCCAGGCGCAGCAGTGGCAGATGGTGTATAACGAGGAGTTTACGACGCCACTGTCGAATTGGAAGATTCTTCAGCAAAATAAAGATAATTATGGTAAGGAACATTTGGCATATAGCGCCAATAACGTTGCGGTAACTAACGGCGCTTTGCAGATTACGACCCGGCGTCACTGCGTGTCGAGTGTGGCTGAGCCGCTGGGCGATAGTAATGCGAGCCAAGACCCGTGCCCATCTGGCAAGATGACACGCTACCAGAGTGGGCGAGTGGAGTCGGGTCGGGTGCTCGATGGGCATAAACCATTCCGCGTGGAGGTACGAGCGAAGATTAATTGGAATGGCGAGAATGGGACGCGCCCAGCTATTTGGCTGCGCAATAGTGTGACGCTTGCCAATTGCAGCAACAACAAGCAAGCGAATGACCCCTATGGTGAGCTCGACATACTGGAGTGGTATTCATGGATGCCGACCTATACATGGTCGACGACGCATATTCGTTGCTACCACAGCCCGTCATCACAGATATGGAAGACGAAGGGGTTAGGACATAGCCGAGAGAACCTACTACCGTCCCCAGTGACGTTAGCGAACAACTGGCATGTCTGGGCGACGGAATATGATGGTGAGACGGTCAAATTCTTCGTTGATAACCAGCCGGTGCTGGTGTATAACTATCGAGCGGGCGATGAGAAGAGTCATCCAACTGCTCGGGTTCCGGCAGAAAAACCAGCAAAAATGGGCATGGATGCGAATCAATTCAAGCAGGTCTTTGACGATACGTGGTATGTTATTCTCAACGATTATGTGGAGTGGAAAAGCGGGGAGCGTCCACCCGACTCATCGAAGAGGTTTGCTAACCAGACCTTCCTTATCGACTATGTCAAGGTATACCAAAGTGGTGCTCCAGCTACTAGTGAAAAGCCACCAGAAAAAAAGGACGACAAGAAAGATAAAAAGCCTGGCACTAAACGGATGACGGTGAAGAAGAAAAAGGATACGTTTACTGCCCAGGGTCCGCTGGCTGAGCTGATGAGCAACTTTGTGCCAGCACTGCTGATAAGCCTGTGCTTGCTGCTTATCGCACTGGCTGGCTGGCTGGTATGGTGGTGGCGACGGCGTCGACACCGCGCTCAACCAACGCCGTAGCGTGGAAGACAATGAGCACGGGAGAGGTGCAGCTGCAAGACACTTCCGTGCCGCGCTGTGCCGCACCAATGCTATACTAGAACTATGATGAAGCGCCTAGTGATTATCGATGGCAAAAGTGTGTTCTACCGTGGGTACTATGCCATGCCCAACCTTTCGACGGCCGATGGGACGCCAACTGGCGGGGTGTATGGCTTTGCGGCGCTGAGCCTGGAGCTGATCAAGCGCCTCCAGCCAGACTATGTGTGCGTGGCGTGGGATAAGCCGAAGACGAATATCCGTCGCCGTCTTGCCATTTACGACCAATACAAGGCTGGTCGCAAGCCGGCTCCGCCAGATTTTTACGCCCAGATACCGCTACTCCACGAGCTTTTGCAGGCGTTTGGTTGGCCGCTATATGAGTTTGATGACTATGAGGCGGACGATATTATGGCGACGCTCGATGCTCAGGCTGAGCAGGAGGGGGATATCGAGACGTATCTCATTACGAGCGACCTTGACGCCTTGCAAATACTCGACCAAAATACCTACCTCTATGCCCTCAAAAAAGGCTTGACCAATATCGACAAATTCGACGTTCCCGCCTTTGAGCAGCGCTATGGTATTCGGATTGGCCAGTTCCTCGACTTCAAGAGCCTCAAGGGCGATGCGTCGGATAATATCCCGGGCGTGCCAGGCGTGGGGGAGAAGACGGCGGTTAAGCTGCTGCAGCAATTCGACACGCTTGACAACCTTTACGACAATCTCTGGCAGGTCAAGGATACCTTGCGGCGTAAGCTGGAGCAGGGCAAAGATTCGGCCTATATGAGCCGCGAGCTAGCCCGGCTATATACCGATGCACCAGTGACGCTTGATCGAGCAGCGATGGCAATGGATAACTGTGACCCAGCGGCGGTGCGGGCGATGTTGCAGCGGCTGGAGTTTCGTAGTTTGCTGCGCCACTTGCCGCCGCAGATGCAAGCGACAGAGAACACTCAGTCACCTGATGCACTAGTAGTGCAGCATGCGACTGAGTTGCCTGCTCACCAGGCTAAGGCGCTCTTCCTGATGGCCAAAGAGCTGCTGGTGTGGCCGGTCGAGGGCGGCGTCTGGGTGAGCCACGAGCGAGGCAAGGCGGCCCGCCTGAGCTGGCGTGATGCGATTGATGTTATCCCGCATGTGCCGATTGTCGGGCACCGCACCAAGGAATTATTACGCCACTTACTGGCTCGTGGCGTGCGGCAGCTGCCAGTCGTGAAGCACGATACTGCCCAAGGGTCGTTTTTGCTTAATCCCCTGCGTACGTCGCGGGCGCTGGCTGATCTCGCGGGGCTGGAGTCGCTCGATGACCCACGCCTCGCCATTAGTGCGCTGTGGGCGGTATACGATGAGCAAACTCAGGCGCTTGATGCGCTGCCCGAGCTTGCCCGGGTGGCACGGACAATGGACTTTCCGCTTATTCCTGTGCTGGCGCGGATGGAGTGGCGCGGTATCCGGCTTGATAGCCGCACGCTTGCGGCGATGCAGCGCACCTTGAGTAGTGAGATCGCTGAGTTGCAGCAGCAGATTTATGGCATGGTGGGGTATGAGCTTAATATTGGCAGCCCGGCCCAGCTAGCCGAGGCGCTCTTTGTCAAGCTTCAGCTGCCAACAGCGGGCATTAAGAAGGGCAAGACGGGTTACTCGACGAGCCAGAAGGAGCTGGATAAGCTCCGGCCGCATCACCCGATTATTGGGCTGGTGGAGCGCTACCGCGAGCTGACGAAGCTGCAAAACACGTATGTCGAAGCGCTGCCGCAGCTAACCGACGACGCGGGCTATATCCATACTACTTTCAACCAAGATGTGGTGGCGACGGGCCGGCTCAGTAGTACCGACCCAAATTTGCAAAACATCCCGATTCGCAGTGAGCTGGGGCGGCACGTTCGCGATGCCTTTGTGCCAGCGCCGGGCAATGTGTTTGTCAATGCTGACTATTCACAGTTTGAGCTGCGCCTAGCGGCCGTGCTGTCGGGGGAGGAGGCTATGATTCGCGATTTTAATACCGATATCGATATCCACGCGAACACAGCTGCCCAGGTGTATGGGGTGCCACTTGATG
Organism: uncultured Candidatus Saccharibacteria bacterium; assembly: GCA_938049075.1. Classification (GTDB taxonomy): domain Bacteria; phylum Patescibacteriota; class Saccharimonadia; order Saccharimonadales; family Saccharimonadaceae; genus Saccharimonas. Next base: position 694 of record CALICZ010000068.1, on the reverse strand, counting down.
TGGTGACAAAGGAGCAGCGCCGCCGGGCCAAGGTGGTGAATTTTGGGGTGCTCTATGGGATGAGCCAGCATGGCCTGGCTGCTGCGGCCCATATGAGCTATGCCGAGGCGCAGCACTTTATTGATGAGTATTATCGCCTTCGGCCGAAGCTCAAAGCCTATATGGCGCAGACTATCCAGCAAGCGCATGATGCGGGCTTTGTCCAGACGCTGTTTGGTCGCCGCCGCTGGACGCCGGATGTTGCGTCGCGTAACTTTGCGGTGCGCAGCGCTGCTGAGCGAGCGGCTGCTAATATGCCGATCCAGGGTACCGAGGCTGACCTGATGAAGCTTGCTATGCTGGCGGTGGAAGATAAGCTGGCCCAGGCTGGAGAGCAGCTGGCCGATGGCGATGGCCAGCCGCTCGGTTGGCAGGTGGTGCAGATTCACGATAGCATTATGGTTGAGTGCCCACGCGCCCATGCCGAGCAGGTAGGCCGCATCCTGCGCGAGACAATGGAGCATATTTATCCGCAGCTTGGCGTTAAGCTCAAAGTCGACGTCTCGATTGGTGATAATTGGGGACAGGTCTAAGAACACCGACCGAACAGAGGTCAGACTATAGACAAAGTATCGAGAGTGGTGTATAATTTGGGCCATCACAAGCAAAACAGAATAGAGGTTGGCCATGGCACAAGGCGAAGCAGTATATTCAT
>CALICZ010000067.1 GCA_938049075.1 uncultured Candidatus Saccharibacteria bacterium | reverse complement strand
GTGTTGTGTGTGATCGGCAAATCCTGCCCAGTGTAGTTTGGCTTTCTCATAGGTGCTACCTAACCTTAAAAACAAACTGCAACAAACCATCCCAAGCTCTAGCCGGGCGTTAGCCCGGCTGGTACTGTGGCTGTGTATGAAGCCATATAAACAAATAGATAAAGCCGAGCGACTCGAAATTGGTATTCTCTTGGAGCGAGGGTATTCGGATGCAGAGATTGCTCGCGTGCTCGGTAGAGATCGGAGTACTATCTACCGTGAGCGAAAGCGCAATTCAGTGAAAGCAGTATACACTCCTCGTAAAGCTCAGCATAAAGCCTATGTTCGCCGCACGTATGCAAAGTACCAAGCGATGTGTATAGTGAAAGATATGAAACTAAGAGAATATATTGAGACCAAGCTGCTCATCGACGAATGGAGTCCAGAACAAATTGCCGGACGTCTTGCCCTGGAGGCTGATCTAACCAAAGTCTCTGCTCCTACCATATACAAATACATCCGTAGTCCTTATGGGCGGCAGCTAGCCTACGAGTTAGATCTTGCAAAGAAAAAACGCCGGAAGAGCAAAGCAAAATGGCAGCACAAGGTGACTTCTCTAGAGGATAGAATATTCATTGACCAGCGGCCCGAGGCAGCCAACACCAGGAGCCAGTTCGGACACTGGGAGGCAGACTTCATCGTCAGTGGCAAGCAGTACGGCTCGGCATCGCTTCTTGTTATTCACGAGCGCGTTAGCCGCTACACGCTCATCGCAAAGCTAACTGCCCGAACTGTGAGCGAGGTTGAGAATAGTTTTATTGAAGCCTTACCGTTCATTGGTAACTTCGAAAGCCTCACGCTAGATAACGACATCGCTTTCCAAAAGCATGCCCAGCTTTCTAAGCTCATTCAAGCGCCAATCTACTTCTGCAAGCCCTACCACTCTTGGGAGAAAGGTGGCGTCGAAAACGGTAACCGGTTGATTCGCCACTATGTACCAAAGGGTTGTGACATTGCCCGCTTGACTGACCGGGATATCTGGAATATCCAGCACAAACTTAACAACAAGCCAAGAAAGGTCCTCGGTTACAAGACCGCCAAAGAAGTCTTTGCATACTACCAGCAACAAGCCATACAAGACCACAAACACCGCCAGGACTACCAAAACCACCAAGACTACCAGAAGGAGACATTTTATGCATAGTATTCTACGACAGCAAGCGGCTCAGTTTGTTGCAGTTGGGGGTTGTGGGTGCCATCATGCATAGTGCATCAATTATACCATATATTAGCGAAATGCGCCGCCTGATGCAC
>CALICZ010000066.1 GCA_938049075.1 uncultured Candidatus Saccharibacteria bacterium | reverse complement strand
ATGTCCATTAGATTTGCTCGGTCTCTTGCGATTAATGTCATACCAAGAAGATCAAAAAGTATCTCAAGCGAATTATCTTCCTTTTTATAGTCGAGAAGAGACACTTCCCTTGGCGTAATGTTGAACCCCTCATAGAGCTCAGCCAGATGCGTATGCATAAGCTTGAGCAAGGAATCTGCTACCTTTTTGTTGTATATATGTGACATCTCATCTCGAATATATTCTCGAGTGAGATTCCAATCTTCATTCCTTTCTTTATTTGTCTGATAGATTCTCTTCTTACTGTATGCCTCCAGAGAACTAGTGGCAAGAGTAGAGTCTTGGATCTTTTGGCGTTCTGCTTCATGTTGTTTCTCTGCTTTTTCTGCTTGCTCCGCAAGCCCGCGTGCTAGAGAGCCAACTGACTTCAAGCGAAACACCAATCGCAGCAGATCAGCAATAATATCACCATTGCCTATCACAATATCATGACCAGACTCTCCACCAAGTACCAGTTCCACACTATAGCCAGCGCCATTATCAATATCGCCAATTACGGACTCGAGTACTCTGTAGACGATAGTACCATAGTTTTGATTGCGCTCTTTGGCCGTGATGGTTTCTTCAGGACTAGCAGCACTCAATACACCAAGCTCTGATAGTATCTGCTTGGCGAGATCCACAAAGTGCCCTCTGCCGGTATTGCGCAGCTGAAGGCATATCACTTTACTCCGCAATTCCATTGCTAGCCCGTCAAAGCCAATAATCTCACATAGCGGTGCAAGTAATGCCTCGCTCTTGTAGGCTAGTTCATAGGCCTCGGGGGTATCGTAGCGCGTATTATTAAGCATGTTAAGTGTGTTAACCGACTCCATAAAGATGGTCGACAGTCCGACATTATGCCCTGTCCGCAAAAGGTCATTGAGGTCAAGCATATTCATTGGCTGCTGCCAAAGTTGTTTCATCGTCATTTCGGCCTGCATACGATCATGGGTCGCGGCTTCAAGGCGCTGGTCTTGCCTGCTCTCTTCAGTAAGATATTGATTTTCTGCAGCACTAGATAGAGATTGGTCATTTGTCATCCCTTTGGATTTTTTAAGTCTACTTACCCTTTTAACGGCACTGTAGAGTGATTCTTTGCTCTGAGCAGTTGGATTTGTCTCAACCTTTTGCGTATTCATGAATTTTTGCCAGGAGCTCGATAGTCGTGTTGTGTCCATCATGATTGATACGATCTGATTGAACTTTTCTCTTGCCGCTTTTTTATCGTTGCTGCCAGCGTGATCTTGCTCTATTCTTTGACGGAGAGCGGCAAGATTATTGATGTCAAGCAACTCATCACGGTTACCCGCCGCACAGAGTAAATATGCAGTATAGGCACTATGGTTGCTATATTTTGCAAATAACTCCCCAGCAAAGTCTCGCATAAGGCTCAGGCCTGATACGATTTGCTTTGCTTTGGATTCTGGTATGTTAGTTAAATTAAGCGCTTTTTCGTATAGATTGTATCGATCTTTATCAAGGCGCACGTCTGTCTCGTGCGCTGAAATGCTACTTGTTGGGCTAACTATGCGTTCTTTCGTTAGATTCGACACAGTGCATACAACTGTAGCAAAGTTATCCAAAAACCACAAGAGTTGATCGCTGAAGCGTGTGTCTCTCTGTATTATAAAAAATAGGTAACCATACAATTCCAGAAGTGCTTTGTGCTATACAGGCATAATAGTCTCGTGCAGGATAGAAGCTATATACTAAAGTCTTTGCTATGTAAAATAGCCCCATAGAGTATTTTTCACTGAAGTTTTGCATTAATGATCGAGAGGATCTCACGTTGTATCTCATGAGGCGACTTATGTGCGCCGCTATCGCTCATACACTGAATTATAGGCACCTGGTAATCTTTAGCGAGGACACCATAGCCAGCATGGACGCGCTGCTGGAAATCATTACCTTGTGACTCGAACGTGTCTGGCGTCGTGAGCGTGCCTCGCTGCTGGATGCGATGCATACGCTCCTGTTCGTTATTAAGCATGAGAATAATGAGGTGGTCTGGCGCAAGATAGCGCTGACTGGTAAATAAAGCAGTAACCTGCTGAATATGTTCTTGGCTCAGACCTTCGCCATACCCCTGATATGCGAGTGTTGAAAAATAATTACGCGACGCGAGGACGGTTTCGCCGCGCTCCAGCGCTGGTTGGATGATCTGCTGCCATAGTTCGCGTCGGGCAGTGCTGAGCAGCGCAAGGTTGATTTCTGGGTCGCGATGGAGATTACCGTTTTTGATAACGGTGCGGAGATAGTGAGCAATTGGCGTGGTCTGGGCTGGGTCGTCGCTGCTTGGCTCCTCGACAACCGTCACTGAATGGCCTTGGGCTCGATAGTGCTTCGCAAGGAGATCGATCTGGGTGGATTTGCCCGTGCCATCGATCCCTTCAATAACAATGTAGCTCCCTCGCTGCTTCGGCATTAGCGCATTATCCTGAAGTAAGGTTTGCGAAGATATATCATTACGTTCTTTTGCTTGTCATCAATCTTAATGAGGTGGGTATGCTGATGGCCAATTGACTTACTTAGTGCGCTTGGTGCTCGCCCATAGAATGAATAGCCTTTTGCCTCATACTCTGTTATTGCAGCAAGGCAATCCTGCTGCTCTTCAGGTAGAAGTTCGTGAAATGCCGCAACGTGTCGTCGCGGAATAACCATTAGTTGGTCAATGACGCCATAATTATCCCAATTATCATATGGATAGCGGTTCTTGATAACAAGACAGTGTTGATGCGCCTCAACGACCTGTGCGCCACCGTCGCGAATGAGTGTACAAAAAGCACAACCTTTGCCGTGCTCTCGTTGGCTGTCGTCGCTATATCGCTTGGCAGTTGCACGGTCACGAAAAAACGATGCACTAAGCATTAATATAGCCCCTCCGCCAAGCCCTCAACGGGGGCTGGCATCGCAATTGGCGAAGCATAGGCTCGCGGCAGGAGCATGCGTGGGTGCCAGGCTGCCTTGATGGCAGCGAGGTCGTTACTTGTGGTTGTTTGGTAGTTCCCTGACGCATGAGCGTACTCTGTCTCTACTGGTCCAGTCGCACTAAAGACAATCTGGGCAATGCGATACCCAACTGGCAAAACAATATGCTCGCGCTCATTGAGATTATGAATCTCCATCGTCCAGCGATTGATGTAGCCAGGGTCACCCCAACCTGCGCAGTAGCAAGCCGAGATACCAATCCGTCCTGTTGTGCTGCGAGCTTGCATGCTGGTCGTGCCAGGCGGCAAGATGCCAATGAATTCATGAGTGTGTGACAGGATGCGCTCATTTGGCCGCAAGACGATCACTGGATGGTCGTCTGGGATATTGGCAAGCGCCGTGAGCTGAGCAATCGGCTGGCTCGCAATATGGTTGCGCACACTGTGCCACGGTTTCGCAATTTTGTATTCACCAAAGTAGCGCTCGACATCTGCTTGGTCGAATGGATTAAATAGCTCGTCGTCTTGTTCGTTACCGCCAGCGTGATAAAAATAGTAACCGAGTGTCACATCGACACTACTGCCATTGATGTGGGTTGGCGCAGGGTCACAGATGATATGTCCAGCGCGGAGGGCTGCCTTGATTTCGCTATCACTATAGATACTGGTTGGCATTACTGGGTGCATATGTCTCATTATACGGCTTTTGCTGGCCGACACAAGCAATATGCTATGATACGAATATGACGTTATATAAAAAATCGTTATCCATAGTTGTTGCGTATGATCGTCAACGTGGTATTGGTGTAGATGGTGCCCTGCCCTGGGGGCGAAGCCTTCCGGCTGACCTTGCACACTTCAAACAACTAACGACTGGTGGCAGTATTATCATGGGGCGCACAACATTTGAATCAATTGGCTCCAGGCCATTACCTCAGCGTGAAAATATTGTCATATCGCGCACTCCAACGCAAGTACACGGCGTGCTAACAGCGGTATCACTTGAAGCAGCAGTAGCCTTGAGTCGATACCAACCTTGGATTATTGGTGGCGGGCAATTGTATCGCTATGCATTGCCGTATGTTACAACCATTTACGCAACGGAGGTTGATGCGACGTTTCCTCGTGCTGATGTATTCTTTCCTCATTTGGCCCGCGAACAGTGGCGCGAAGTGCATCGAGTACACCACCCTGCCGATAGTGCTAATACATATGCCTTTGATTTTGTAGAATACAGTCGAATAAACGATTGATAAATAGGTATATAGGGTATTTTGCGTCCAATGTAATAGTTCTCTATTATACAGCAATTGGTGCCTTGATTGCAGGATGAGAATGATAGTCGTCGAGTCTGATATCGTCGAAGGTAAAGTCGTCAATGCGGGTAATTGCTGGATTGAGCCACAGTGTTGGTAGCGGAAGCGGCTGCCGAGTAAGTTGTTCTTCAACTTGATCAAGATGATTGAGGTATAAGTGGGTATCTGCCATTGTATGAATAAACTCACCTGGCTGGGTCTGTGTCACATGAGCAACCATGCTGAGGAGAAGCGCGTACGAGGCGATATTAAAAGGTACTCCGAGAAAGGCGTCAGCAGAACGCTGATACAGATGAAGGTCGAGAATGTCTTTTTCGCCAGTTGGCGTTGGGCGCACATTGAATTGAAAGAGCGTGTGACAAGGTGGTAGCCCGCCAATCGCGACAATATCATCTATCTCAGCCGCGTTCCAGGCACTGACAATGTTTCTTCGTGATGATGGTTGATGAATAATTGTATCAATTGCCTGCTGAATTTGATCGACCTCTCCGCCCTTGCCATCTGGCCATTTCCGCCATTGAACACCATAGACCGGACCAAGATTGCCCCAGCGCATTGCAAAATCATGATCGGTCGCGATACGCTGAATAAATTCACGCAGCTGCGTTTGCCATGCTGAAGAATTTGCTTCGGGTAGTGGTATATTATTGTGCAGACAATATGCTTTGAAAGGCCATTCGTCCCAAATATGGACATTGTGCTGCGCCAAATATTCAATATTCCCACTCCCCTGAAGAAACCACAAGAGTTCATGCACAACGCTACGAAAATACAGTTTCTTTGTTGTGACAGCCGGAAAACCTTGAGATAGGTTATAACGAACTTGCCGACCAAAGACACTCCGTGTACCAATCCCGGTCCGATCGTCCTTTGTTGTCCCATTATCACGAATATCGCGAAGAAGATCGAGATATTGCTTCATATCACCTCCTGTCTATAATTAGTGCAAAATACCCCTCACCCTATATATCAATCTTTCGCAAAACGGATTCAGACGGTATAATGCCCTTTGTAATATAATCTGCAAAGATCCGCCCAGCTTGTTCTCCCGTAAATACCTCTTCTGGATGAATACGTATCGTAAATGGTTCGCCATCGCGCTGCCAGGTGAGTGGAATGAATCGCTCTTTATCAGCCACTGGCTTTCGGGCAATCACATAGTGAATATATGGATACTGAGCTGTGTGATTGTCTGGATCTGGCACGCGCACTTCTATAGTCATGCCGGTATTCGACCCAGCACATTGCATGTAGTAGCCATCAGCCAAGCTATCCTTTGGCATATTCTTTGGATGGTCAATACCATCTGGCAAGGCCCACACACAGATACTAAAGCAGCGGTTACCATCAAGGACAGTTGGGTCAGCAATAGCCTGACTCACCTTTTGTGCAACCTGCTCTGGTGTCTGTGGCTGCAAAAATCGCTCAAGATAACCAACACTACCAACGAGCGAGTAGACATATTTTTTCATATAGCACCTCCGTTACTATGGTGATGAATGAATTGTATGAGAGTATCACCACTCATTCCATCATATCATGCATAGGTAGGCACATAAATAATACTGCCAGCTTCTCTGACTGGCAGTATTATGGTGAGTGCTATACGCTTATTACTAGTCGAGTTTGTGCTCAACCTTGATGCCAGGTCCCATAGTCGTTGCAGCTGCGATGGATTTGACATATACACCCTTGAGCGAGCTTGGCTTTTGAGCTTGCAAGCTGGTGAAGAAGGCATCGGCGTTAGCGCGGAGCTTCTCTGTACCAAAGCTTACTTTGCCGATACTGAGGTGAATCGCGGCTTGCTTGTCTACGCGGTACTCCACCTTACCAGCTTTTGCCTCAGTGACGGCAGTTGCAATGTCAGTAGTTACAGTACCGCTCTTTGGGTTAGGCATCAGACCTTTTGGCCCAAGCAGACGGGCGTACTTACCAAGCTTTGGCATGTACTGCGGGGTGGCGATCAAAACGTCAAAGTCTAACGTACCTTTGTCGAGTAGCTTGATGATAGCCTCTTCGCCAGCAATGTCTGCCCCTGCTTTGGTAGCAGTTGCAACCTCAGCTTCTGGTGCAAAGACGGCAACGCGAACAGTCTTGCCTGTGCCGTGTGGCAAGACAACTGTCGAGCGGATATTTTGATCAGCCTGGCGTGGATCAACACCAAGGCGGACGTGCAGCTCAACACTCGCATCAAACTTAGCAGGATTGGTCTCAGTCGCAAGCTGGAGTGCTTCGTCTAGCGAGTACATCTTATCTTTTTTAACCTTCTCAGCTAGTTTTCGATAGGTCTTGCCGCGGCGCTCAATCAGTGGGCGAACCTTTGGTGCGGGCCCTTTCTTGATAGCTGCATCGACATCACCCTGAGGCGTTGTATCGCCAGCCTCTTTGCGGGCTTCTTTCTCGGCCTTCGCTTCGGCCTCGTCGAGAGCCTTTTGGCTACGCTTACCAGCCTTTGCAACGGTGGCTTCGCGCTGGGCAATGACATCCTTGTCGTTTGCTGCAGCGATGGCCGCCTCAATCTCTGCGATGGTGTTTTTTTCTGAAACATCGAGTTTCAGCTCTGCTGCTTTTTCAAGCAGATCGGCTTTTTTTGCCATAGTATCCTTTCTGTGGTGCAAGCGGCTTGGGTGCCTCCCACGATTACTCATTAACCTTTCTAGTATAGCATATATGGGCCCTAGCATGAGATAATAAGCTTGTACAATGTGAAAATAACAGAGTAGTTATTTTGAGCGCATACCACCAATTGTGCTATAATAAGAGACGTTGTCGGGGTGTGGCGCAGCTGGTAGCGCGTACGGCTGGGGGCCGTGAGGTCGCAAGTTCAAGTCTTGTCACCCCGACCATTAACCCGTCACTCAAACCCACGTCATGGAAGCCCCATGACGTGGGTTTTTACTTGTTTTTGCTGGATTTCAGGGCAGGAAAGCCATCATCCGGCAGACCGTGCAAGCGAATGCCGAGGCCCTGCGCGATGCCGTCATCGAGGCCTTCCGCTTCGACCGCCAAGATGTTGCGTGTATAGCCACGCCTGCGCTGCTGGACGATCTGGCACGCACCAGCCTTGGTTTGCGCTTCGGTGACCCAGC
>CALICZ010000065.1 GCA_938049075.1 uncultured Candidatus Saccharibacteria bacterium | reverse complement strand
AAATATAAATAAAAATATAAAAAACAAAAAAAGGAGTAGGGACATGCCAGTTCGTATCCCCGTACAAAATCAATCAATCACGACAACCGTATTGGTCCGCCACGGCAAATAGCCCTTGGCTCAAGACCTCGCGCTGGGGCGGCGCGTTATCCGCCCCACCCTAGAAACGACCCCATACCAACGTTAACAACACAAACACCACCACAATGACAACCTACACACGGACAATGCAATTTAATAGTCGACGCCAGAGCACCTGGAAGCGCAACCGCAACACCGTTGCTTTTGCTTCGGCTATCAAACTTGGGCCAATCACCCACACAGTGCTGATTGCCCTCCTTATCACCATCCTTGGCTTGATATATCTGGCACAGGCAACGCATACGGTCAGCTATGGCTACGAGGCCAGCAAGATCGACGACAAGATCTCCTCTCTCAGCGAGCAAAAGAAGGACCTGGAGGTCGACAACGCCCGCCTGACCGCCCTTAAGGAAGTGCAGGGTAGCAGTGTAGCCAAAACAATGACAACACCAGCCAATACAGCGTACGCCAGCGAGTAGCCCATGCTGCAGCGCCATCTTGCTACGCCACGCGCTCAGGCGCTCGCCACTGTGCTCGGCGGGCTGCTTGTGGTGTTTGTGCTGCGCCTGGGGTATGTGCAATTGCTGCAGCATGACTACTATGTGTCGCAGGCCGATAGCGAGCAAGTCAAGCAATTTCGTCTGCGCGCCCAGCGCGGTGAGATATACACCATGGATGGTACTACTCCCGCCAAGCTCGTCATGAATGAGACGGTCTATACCGTGTGGGCCGACCCAATGGCTGTGACGGATGCAGACAAGATCGTGGCGGTGCTCAACCAGGTGGCTGGTGGTAATGTGCGTGAGAACTTTCGCCAGTACATTACGCGCAAGCCAAGCCGCTACCAAGTGCTCGCTACCAAGGTGAGCCGCAAGCAGGCTGAACTTATCAAGAAGGAGAATCTCGCTGGGGTGGGCTTTGATGCGATGAGCCAGCGCGTTTACCCAGAAGGGCAGTTGGCCAGCCAAGTGCTGGGCTTTGTCGATGCCGAGGGTAAGGGGAAGTACGGCTTCGAACAGGCCAATGATGATAAGCTGCGCGGTACAGATGGGGTGCTTAAGACAGTGACAGACATCCGCTCAGTACCGCTAACCATTGGCCGGACGAATATCAACCAGCCTGCTAAGAATGGGACCAATATGGTACTGACGATCGATCGCAACATCCAGACGAGGGTCGAGCAAGCGCTTGTCGATGGGGCCAAGCGCAGTGGCGCGACCGATGTTAGTGCCGTCGTGATGAACCCGCAAAATGGCCAGGTCTTGGCTATGGCCAACCTCCCCACCTATGACCCGTCCAACCTGAAGACGATCAAAAGCGTTGCCGCACTCAACAACAACACCATCACTACGCCATACGAACCGGGCTCCGACATCAAGACATTCACAGTGGCGACAGGTATCGACAAAGGGGTTATCACGCCGCAAACGACGTACAATAATACCGATAGCATCAAGGTAGACGACATCACTATCGGCAATGCCAGCAAGGGCCAGACGGGTAATATTACCATGCAGCATGCCCTTAATTGGTCGCTCAACACCGGTATGGTCACAGTGGCGCAGCGCCTGGGCAATGGCAGCTACATCACGCGCCAGGCGCGCGACACGATGTATGACTACTTCCATAAGCGCTTTCGTCTTGGGCAGCTGACGGGAGTGGAACTGGCTGGTGAGGCTAAGGGTAATATCGTATCGCCCACCCAGCAGCAGGGCAATGCAGTGCGCTACTCTAATATGTCCTTTGGCCAGGGGATGGATGCGACGATGCTACAGGTCTCGGCTGGCTTTAGTGCGATTATTAATGGTGGGACGTACTATAGCCCCACCGTCATTGCGGGGACGATTGACGACAATGGTACCTTTGCCAAGGCTGCGCGCAAAGCTTCGTATGCTCATGTTATCAAGCCGCAATCATCTACCACTGTGCGCGAAATGGTACACCAAGCGCGCCAGGCCTTTTATGCGGGTGGCGATCGTGCGGGGTTCTACATTGGCGGCAAGACGGGTACATCGCAAACCATCAAGGATGGTAAGTATATTTCTAACCAAACTATTGGCACCTACCTCGGTTTTGGTGGGGAGGTTGGCAAAACGCCAGCGTATGTTATTATGGTGGAGGTTTCGGGCAAAGGGCTGAATATGCAGGGGGGTCAAGACGCTCACCCGATTTTCACGGATATATCTAATTGGTTGCTCGACTATATGAAGCTCGAGCCGAAAGGAAACACACCATAATGAACCTCACCACACTCGTTCGCGAGCTCAACGCGACATTTCTCCTCAGCGTTGCGGCTTTTTTGCTGGCGATGGCCCTCACGCCGCTCTATACCTACTTTGCGTATCGTTATAAGTTCTGGAAAAAACAGCGGGCCGCTAGCACAACGGGCGAGGAATTGACGGTCTTTACCAAGCTGCATGCCGATAAATTCACGCGCGATATCCCCACTATGGCAGGGATGGTTGGCATTGTGGCCATTGCTGTGGTGACGCTGGGGTTTAATCTCGACCGAGCCCAGACCTGGCTCCCACTGGCGGCATTGCTTGGTGGTGGGGCAGTGGGACTGCTGGACGACGTGATCAATATCAATAGTGATGGCTCGGGCTCGGCGGGCCTGCGCGCCTGGCTGAAGTTCTCAATGATCGCGGTGATGGCGGCAGTGCTGGCTTGGTTTTTCTACGTTAAGCTGGGCTATACAACAGTGCATGTGCCGTATTTTGGCGACTGGCAGCTCGGCCCGTGGATTGTCCCGCTCTTTATCTTTGCGGTGGTGGCAACTGGCAATGCGGTGAATATTAGCGATGGCCTGGATGGCCTGGCCGGTGGGCTGCTGGCGGTAAGCTATTGCATTTTTGGGGTGATTGCTTTGCTGCAGGGGCATTTGCAGCTGGCGGGTTTTTGCTTCACTGTAGTGGGAGTGCTGCTGAGCTACCTGTGGTTTAATATCTATCCAGCACGGTTCTTTATGGGCGATGTGGGGAGCTTTGCCTTTGGGACGAGCCTGGGCGTCGTGGCGATGCTGACGAATACCCTGTTTTTGCTGCCAGTCATTGGTGTGCTGTTTGTGGTAGAGGCGGGCTCGAGCCTTATTCAAATCCTCAGCAAGAAGTTCTTTCACCGTAAAGTGTTTATCTCGGCACCAATTCATCAGCACTTCCAAGCAGTCGGTTGGCCAGAGGTGAAGGTAACGATGCGTTTCTGGGTGATCTCTTGCGTGACAGGCTTTATTGGCCTGATGATGGCGCTGGGTGGGGGGCACATCTAGAATGGCTGCTGCTCGCCGCACCCGTGCTGCGCGCCGATCGGCTTCGGCTCGGTCAGCTCAGCCAGTGCGCCGCGAGCAACATAGTGCTACCTCCGCTCCATCTGTCGCCGTGCCACGTTTGCACCGGCCGGATTATCAGATTATCCTCTGGGTGGGGCTACTCATGCTGCTTGGCCTGGTGGTAATGTATGCCATTGGCCCGCAGCGTGCCAATGTGCTCAACTCTGCGCACAACACCAACTACTACACCGATGGCTATTTCGCCATTAAGCAGACGGTGAGCTTGCTCCTGTCAATTAGCGCTTTTGTGGGGTTGTCGCTCGTACCCTTTGCATGGCTGCGCCAGAAGGCGGGTACGCTGCTAGCGAGCGGTTTTGTGCTGTGTGCACTGCTGTTTGTTCTTGGCAATATGCTACATGTCTCGGCGATTGCTCAGTGTAGCCTTGGGGCGTGCCGCTGGTTCTCGCTGGGGCCACTAGGGAGCTTCCAGCCAGCCGAGATGCTGAAGTTTGGCATGCTTATCTATATGGCACTCTTCCTTGGCAAACGAATGCGTCAGGGGGTGATAAACGACCTCCATCAAACAATCATCCCCATGGTAATTATGATGTGCGCCGCGCTCTTTTTCGTGATATTTTTGCAAAAGGATATGGGCACAGGCCTGGCCCTCACTGCTATGGTGGCATGTATGGTAGTGATGAGTGGCATGAGCTGGCGCTGGCTAGGCTACTTGGCAGCGGGCTGTGTGGCGCTGGTGCTGCTGCTCATCGTCATTGCGCCGCACCGCATGGAGCGGGTGGCGACCTTCTTCCAGGGGGATGATCATGCCACTAGTAGCAATGATGATGGCTATCACATTAAGAATGCGAAGATTGCACTGGGCACAGGTGGGCTATTTGGCCTGGGCATTGGTAACAGTATCCAAGCGACGGGCTACCTCCCTGAGGCGATTAACGATTCAGTCTTTGCTATCATTGGTGAAACATTTGGCTTTGTGGGGGCGGTGGTTGTGCTGGCGCTATTTGCAGCACTACTGCTACGCCTACTGAAGATTGCCGAGCGCTTGCCTGATACGACAATGTGCCTGGTGGTAGCTGGGGTCTTTGGCTGGCTGGGCGCACATGTTATGCTAAATGTAGCGTCGATGATTGGAGTCTTCCCGCTGACGGGTATTACGCTGCCATTGCTGAGCTTTGGTGGCACCAGTATGGTATTTATTGCTGGTGCGCTTGGTCTGGCCTTCCAATTATCACGCCAGGCAGCTTACCAACCAATCAACGAAAAGGAGACCTCTCATGAAGCTACTGGCAGTCGGCGGTGGATCGGGCGGGCACGTTACGCCGGTCGTCGCCGTCATTAATGAAATCGCAGCCCTCCAGCCCGATGTGCAGGTGACCTTCGTCTGCGATAAGGCCTTCGCTAGCCAATCGCGCGGGCTCATGCAGCGCGCTGCAGTGCCAGTGCGGGTGCGGACAATCGCTGCGGGCAAGTTCCGGCGCTACCAGCACCTCAGCGTGGTACGCCAGTTGCTTATGCCGAGTATTGTCCTAGCTAATGTATGTGATATCTTCAAGATCCTGGCTGGCGTATGTCAGAGCCTCTGGCTAGTACTGCGCGTGCGGCCAGATGTGATCTTTGCCA
>CALICZ010000064.1 GCA_938049075.1 uncultured Candidatus Saccharibacteria bacterium | reverse complement strand
AGGAGCGCCTCGCCGAGCAAGCCAAAGCTCACGACGCCGATGCGCCTCACGCCACCGCAGCCACCACCGATGAACCAGAGGAGCTCACCCAAAGCCAAGCCATGGGCGACCTACGCTCGCGCTTGCTGAGCTCGATCCGCAACGGCGCGAACAAAGTCCGCCATAGCCGACACTTCATCCCCGCGGTAGCTGGTATTTCCGTTATGGTATTATTCTTAGCATTGCAATACAACCGGGTCTTTTTCTCATACGTTGCTGCCTACACCTCACCAGGCGACCTCGATGCCCAGAGCTATATCATCAGCCCATACGACTCGACCAACGTTGGCCCAGACCCCAAGCTTATCATTCCTAAGATCGCCGTGGACGTACCCATCGTGTGGGATGCCAACGCTGCTAGCCAAGCCTCACTCAATGCCGCTATGGATAAGGGTGTCGTGTGGTTCAACATCCCTGGTGCCAATGCGAAGCCTGGTGAGGTAGGGAACTTCGTCGTCTCAGGCCACTCGAGCAACGACTGGCTCGATAATGGTAAGTATAAGTTTATTTTCGCGCGGCTCGAGCAAATGCAAAAGGGTGACAATATCTATGTCAATTACAACGGCAAGCGCTACACCTATACTGTCACTGGCTCACAAGTCGTCAAACCGACCGATGTGCACGCGCTGCAAACCAACGCCACCAAGCCAACTATGACGCTCATCACCTGTGTGCCACTTGGTACCGACCTCAACCGTCTACTCGTCACAGCCGAGCAAGTCAGCCCCGACCCATCCTCCGCCAAGAAAGAAGCATCTCAAACCACTACCAACAGTAGCAGCAACAGCAAGAGCGCCATGCCAGGCAACTCGCCAACCTTCGTCCAACGGGTCGGCAACCTGTTTTCGGGGCGGTAAGTTAACTTTATAAACCAGTGTGGCATCTACGCTTGAAAGTGCGATATTTCTCACTGGTTACTCTGGTAGTTCGTATAGCAGTATAAAGACGAAGGAAAGTGTGCTATCGCGAAGAGATATGCGAATATGAGAGCGCATTGCCGAACCGCATAGTGTCATAGCAACAAGAAAAGTACGTAGAAATAACAACGATTACTGGCTAACATACCTGCTAGCGACCTCTGTTATCTTGATGAATATCTCGTGAATCTTGCGACTATTGCTTTTTGGAGCTTTCCTCGACACTTGACGGCGTGCTCATATATTGATATATATATTAACTTTTTGCTCAAAGCATGTCTTGGAGCGAAGAGTCGCTCCTGGCTTTGGGCTCACTTTCTTAGAGAGGAGGTGAGAAGGATG
>CALICZ010000063.1 GCA_938049075.1 uncultured Candidatus Saccharibacteria bacterium | reverse complement strand
TGGCCGGACCATCAAGACCGAGCGGCGCGCTGCTATCTCGGGGCCAGACTTTAGCCAGACAGATCTTGAGCTCTGGGTGTCACCATTCTCGCACGATGTGAAGCGTATTGTCATGAAGCCAACCAGCCAGTCGTCTCAGCAGCCAGTGACGATCAACGTCAACGACACAAAGGTTGACTTGCGCAAGCCAAACGAGAGCATCCCGTATAGCGAGCTCATGCAGGGTAGCAGTAGTAGTAGCAAAGATAATGATGATGACACATCACTAACAACTACTGGCGAAGCGTAGACAAAACGCCGCACATAAATCCAACCCCGCTTTCGAGAAAAGAAGCGGGGTTGTCTTTGCCCTCGCCCACTATGGTAGAATATGAAAGACATGAAACGATACAATCCTGCAGAAATCGAGCCAAAATGGCAACAGCACTGGGCAGAAGACCAGCGCTACCGGGCGGATGACGCCTCTCCTAAACCAAAGTATTATGTGACTGGCATGTTCCCATATCCAAGCGGAGCAGGGATGCATGCAGGGCACTTTATGGAGCATTCCATTGTCGATGCAGTGGCGCGCTTCCGGCGCAGCCTTGGTCACGAGGTACTCTACCCGATGGGCTGGGATAGCTTTGGCCTCCCTGCAGAGAATTACGCCATCAAGACAGGCAAAACGCCACAAGAGACGACCGCGACCAATATTGCTAACTTTACTACTCAGCTTCGCCGCGTTGGCGCGAGTATCGATTGGAGCCGGGAGATCAACACGAGCGACCCAGAGTATTATCGCTGGACGCAGTGGATCTTTACGCAGCTCTTTGAGCGGGGCTTGGCATACCAAAAGGACTCACTCCAGTGGTGGTGTCCGAAAGACAAGACCGTGTTGGCAAATGAGCAGGTGATCAATGGTCGGTGCTGGCGCTGTGAAGAAGTGGTGGTGAAGAAGCCAATGAAGCAATGGTTCTTCAAGATTACTGAGTACGCCGACCAGCTCCTAGCCGACATCCCCGCGCTCGACTGGCCAGATAAGATTAAGCAAGCTCAGACCAACTGGATTGGCCGCAGCGAGGGAGCAGAGATCCGCTTCGCCCTTGATAAGCCCGTGGCAGCTACGGAAAGTGATGCCGCTAATATTACCGTCTTTTCGACGCGCCCCGATACGCTCTTTGGTGCGACCTTCTTGGTGCTGGCACCCGAACATCCTCTCGCGCAGCATCTCGCACGCGGTGATGCCCAAGAGACAGTCTTGGCCTATATTGCCGAGGCAGTCAAAAAATCGGAGATTGAGCGCACTAATGACACGAAGGATAAGACGGGAGTCTTTACTGGAAGTTATGCCATAAATCCAGCGACGGGCGAGCGAATACCCATCTGGGTGGCTGATTATGTCCTTGGTGGCTATGGCACTGGTGCAGTGATGGCTGTCCCAGCTCATGATGAGCGCGATGCTGCCTTTGCCGAGAAATACGAGCTGCCCATCGTCACCGTCATTGAGCGGCCCGACGACGACCCAGACACTGACCAGTGCTACCATGGTGAAGGCGTGCTCGTTAATTCTGGTGCATTTGATGGTATGCGCAGCGAGGATGCCCGTGAGCAGATCGTGGCCTGGCTCGAACAGGAAGGCCGTGGCCACGCCAAGGTAACCTACAAGATGCGCGACTGGTTGATTAGCCGCCAACGCTACTGGGGCGCACCCATCCCGATCATCTACTGCCCCGAGCATGGTGCTGTGCCAGTGCCAGCGGCAGATCTACCTGTTGTCTTGCCAGCAGTGCAAGACTTCCAGCCGCGTGGTGATGGCAAATCCGTCCTTGCTGCCCAAGAAGAATGGGTGGCGACGACCTGCCCGACCTGTGGCGGCCCTGCCCAGCGCGAAACCGACACGATGGATGGCTATGCCTGCAGTAGCTGGTATCTCCTGCGCTACACTGATCCGCATAATGTAGCGGAGGCCTGGGATCCAGCGCTGGCTAACCACTGGGCACCGCTTGATATGTATGTTGGTGGTGACCATGCGACGGCTCACTTGCTCTATGTGCGCTTCTGGACACACGTCTTCCGCGATCTTGGCCTCACAAGTTTTGCCGAACCGGTGCGGAAGCTCGTCTACCATGGTCTCATCCAAGCCGAGGATGGCCGCAAGATGAGCAAGAGCCTTGGCAATGTCGTCGACCCGCTGGAGGTGATCGATGCGGGATATGGGGCGGATGCGCTGCGTACCTTTGAGCTCTTCCTTGGGCCGATCGACGAGAATTCAAGCTGGAGTAGTCGAGGAATTGCTGGCGTCTATCGTTTCTTGAATCGCCTCTGGACATTGGTGCAAGAGTTTGATGATTGGCAGCAGCAGGGTGGAGCGCTTGGGCAGGTCGACGTTGCACAGCTTGAGTCGATTATCCATGCCACTACGAAAAAGGTCACAAGTGATATCTACCGCCTGAGCTTCAACACAGCCATTGCTGGGCTCATGGAGTGCGTCAACGACCTCTACAAGCTCAAGATAACTGGCTTTACTGAGCAGTGGCAGCCAACGCTCAAGACGCTGATCCAGTTGGTGCAGCCCTTTGCGCCGCACATGGCCGCTGAGCTATGGCAGCAGCTGGGCTATGGCGACCAGCTCGATTTTGCCGCCTGGCCAGAGTGGGACGAAGCAAAGATCGTCCGCGATACGATAACCAT
>CALICZ010000062.1 GCA_938049075.1 uncultured Candidatus Saccharibacteria bacterium | reverse complement strand
AATAAGCCGCTATGGCGTCGATCCATCACTTGCCCACCTCTTCCCAAGCGATGATACCATGCGGAGCGCCTCAGGCCAGGCTGCAGCCACTACCAATGCTGATGTGACGCTATGCCACTTATCTGACCAAGCTGCCACTTTCCGCTTCGACGATTCCGATCATCCTGTCTCACTCAAGCTCAAGGGTAGCTACAATGCACAAAACGCTGCAGGAGCACTTACCCTCGTCCGTACTATTCTGCAAGATAAACTCGATACGCCTGCCATGCTCGCTGCCCTAGCTCAGGTCGAGCCAGCCTTTGGCCGCGGCGAAGCTCTGACCGTCAATGGCCAGCCCTGCGAGCTTGTCCTCGTCAAGAACCCGAGCGGTTTCCGCCTGAGCCTGGCATCGTTTGACCCTCACAAGACTGCTACAATGATTGCCATCAACGACCAGTATGCCGATGGCCGCGATATGAGTTGGCTATGGGATGTCGACTTCGACACGCTTCGGCCCACTGGCGTGGCAATGGTGAGTGGTGTGCGCGCCTACGATATGGCGCTGCGCCTCCAGTATGATGAGGTAGAAGCTCGGCGCGTTGTACCTGGCCTTAAGCAAGCTCTGGCAGAGTTTGTCCAGGCCAACCGCGGCACCCCCTTGCGCATCTACTGTACTTATACCGCCATGCTTGCCTTGCGGCGCGAATTAGCTCATTACACAGAGGTAAATGCTGTATGAAAGACAACACTATCACCATCCTCCAACTCTACCCTCACGCCATGAATATCTATGGCGACTGGGGTAACACCCTCACACTCAAGCGACGGCTTGAATGGTATGGCTACAGCGTGCGGCTCGTTGAATACAACCCAGGCGACACCTTCCCAGCTGATATTGACATCATTGTGGGTGGCGGTGGCCAAGACTCTGGCCAAGCTACCATTCAGGATGATTTACTAGCGATTGGCCCCACCCTGCAGCGCCTCGCTGATGATGGCGTGCCGATGCTGGTAGTGTGTGGGCTCTACCAGCTATTTGGGCGATTCTTTAAGACCACTCAGGGAGCGATCATTCGTGGGATTGGTCTCTTTGATATCGAGACAGTCGCTGGCGAGCAGCGCCTGATTGGCAATATCGTCACTGCCAGCAGCGACTTTGGCGAAGTCATTGGCTATGAGAACCACAGCGGCCTCACAACCCTTGGGCACAGCGTGCCACCCCTGGGTATCGTATCGCGCGGGGCGGGCAACAATGGTACCGACCAAACCGAAGGTGCGCGCTACCGCAATGTGATCGGCACCTACCTGCATGGCTCAATTCTACCTAAGAATCCACGCATTGCCGACTTCCTGATCGAGCAAGCAGTATCGCGGCGCTATGGTGAATTTGCGCCCTCTGTCCTCATCGATGACACCTTTGCCACCAAGGCACGCACTGTTGCGAGCAAGCGACCACGCTAGCGTGTCGCTATGCCCCTCAGTTTTTTAGACCATAGAGTCATCAGTGTTGGATATCCAGACCTCGGGTCCATATTTCCTCATCACAACATTTAGACAATCTTAAGCATACTTTTAGCAAACCTGCTATACTAGATCATTGTGACAACCCAACCAAAAGCCAGCGCGTCCTCTGTTGGGCGCATCGTTAGTCTCGACCTCATGCGCGGGTGGTTTTTGGTTATCATTATTCTCGACCATCTCACCTACTTCCCTAATGGTCTCACTTTCCTCACCGGCGACAGTCGTCTCGCTGTCTCGGCAGCCGAAGGGTTCTTCATTATATCCGGCCTTGTCTTGGGCATTGTGCGTGGTGCCAAGCTCCGCACACAGCCCCTCATGACAGCGACGCGCTTGCTCTGGAAGCGAGCTGGTACGCTCTACCTCACGAGCATTATCGTGACGATACTATCGCTCCTGATTAGCTGGTTCTTTATTGATAATAAAGGTGTCAAGTTGCCACTACCGCTGCCCGACGGTAATTGGCTTGGCCTAGCGTGGGATATTATCACCTTGCAGCAATTCTACGGCTGGGCAGACTATCTGCGCCTATATGCATTGTTTATTGCGGTAGCACCAGGCGCGCTCTGGCTGCTGCGGCGCGGCAAGTGGTATATCGTGCTAGGACTCAGCCTACTGGTGTGGGCGCTAACACCACGGCCAGTCAGTGAACTATACCAACCGCTCACCTGGCAGGTGCTATTTTTCATGGCCTTTGCCCTGGGCTACTACCTACCAGAGATTACTGCACGCTGGCAATCGTGGCCGCTGCGCCGTCGACGCATTATCAAGCGCAGTATTGCAACGCTCTTCGCCCTCACACTCTTTACCGACGCATACATCACCTTTGTGGCACATGGGCTGGGTGATGGCTTTCATCAAGCGCTTGCCGCGGCCGATACCGCACTCGACAATCAGTTCCTCAAGCTCGACCTACCACTGCCTCGCCTTACCCTATCGTGGCTCTGGTTTGCTGGATTCTTTATGTTGTTTCGGCGATTCGAGGATCGCATCAAGCGGTGGCTAGGCTGGATTTTGCTGCCGTTTGGCCATAATTCGCTCTATGTGTATACGGTGCATGCGTTCGTTATTCTCATCATACATCTCTTTGTGGCACCAGATTATTATATTAGCGACTTTTATTTTACGTCGGTCGATCGTTTCTACGAGATCCCGGCCAACTTCGCCTTATCTGTCAGTGCACTTGCGCTTATCTACCTTGCCGTCAAGACAAAGTTTTTGATGAAGATTATTCCACGCTAACAGGGATCAGCTAGAGAGATAGACCTTCTTTTGTTTAATTGGTCTATCCCATCAATTAGTACGTCTTACTATACATATCCATAAAAAACAGAGGCCGCGCGAGCCTCAATTATCTATGGTATACCCGGCAGGGTTCGAACCTGCGACCTTTGGTTCCGGAAACCAACGCTCTATCCAGCTGAGCTACGGGTACGTATAGTGGTATTGTACCACGGATGATTATGGCTTTGCTAGTGGATTTTTTGCCAACAAATCGGTACTATAAAAGATATGAGTAAACAACTAGCGCGGCAACAATCTGCCGCTCGGGTCAAGAATTCCGCCCTTATTCTCGCTAATCGACTATTTCCCCTTGCCTGTAAGATGCGATGCCATTGGTTTCGCATCGCCATTGTGTTAGCACCACTGGTGGCAATGGCGCTGTGCTGGTGGATTGGCAGCCAGCAAAGTGTGTGGTTTGATGAGGCATATTCGGTGTGGCTCGCCAA
>CALICZ010000061.1 GCA_938049075.1 uncultured Candidatus Saccharibacteria bacterium | reverse complement strand
ATCGCCAAGCTCTCTATGCATTGCTATTGCTGCAACGGTCGCTGCCGACCCCATGCTAACAAGGAGCTGTGCTGCTACCATACTATCAAACCAGCGCTTCTCAGCACTTTTGTTATAGTCTTCGCCGTGTTTAGTTCTCGTTTTTTTCGACATCCGTTCGATGGTAGCACAATGTTGCGTATTTGTCAACAGTATCGTGCCTATTCCTTCCTTTTCTGTCCGATTTGGTCTGATTATTTATAAAAACATTACATTCTTCAAGGATGAGCCAAACTAAAGAAGAGGATAAGATCTCTTCTTGTCCAGTCTAACTCGCTGCTCTCAACAAAAACATCGCTCCCTTGGCGGAGCAATGCTTATTTCTTGCATCTGTGGTGGCAATATGCATCAAAGCTTGAACCTATTTCGAGCGTAAAAGCTGAACCTGTGCAGGCTCAGCCCCAACGCCTGCGGGCGCACGCGCCCGCTCGCTCCACCAGAAAAACCCTTTGAATTATTTTTTGAAATTTCCCCCGCCAATCTTTTTATTTTTTAGTTGAAAAGGGTGTTTTCTGGTGGTTCGTCTATCCACATGGCAGAGGCTTTGGGGCTTCGCTCAGTCGGCCAGAGCCGACGCGCTCCGCGCCCTCGACCCAAAGCTATCCTTATAAACCATACTTCACAGAAAGCTCTAGATCAAATAGTTTCAACATTCCGCCTATAAGTTTCGCTAAGTTCACTTACTAGAGCTCCATCCAGTAGCTCACCAGATAGCTCCATAAAATATACAAACTTATCACGGAGTCGCTTTTGCATATCAGTCGAAGCCAAGTGATAGTAGTAACTATTCTGAATGAGGTCTGCTGCGCGGATTGATAGGGCCTCGCTACCGAGCTCAGCCGTGCGAGCAAAAGACTGCATGATGTCTTGAGTATCTGAAACTGTGAGAGCATCGACATACACTGCAACCTGATGTCCAAAGCTTTGCTCGACATCGTCGATAGTAATATCTGTATCTTCAACAACATCATGAAGAACCGCAGCAATCACGACATCTTGCGGGAAACCTCTCTCCCAGAGCATCTCTGCAACTTGAATCGAATGAAGCAATACTGGTTTGGTGTTATGTCCAGAGTCTTGCAAAGCATTCGACAGGAAGAACAAGGCTCGTTCTATTTCGTGCTTATCATATTCAAATTCTGCGATATGCGCCTTTTCCATCTTGTTTTACTCCTTGTCGCCAATAGGATTGGCTAATTCTCTATCAACTTGCAGCTCAACTATCTCTTCGTTCCCAATCTTGTCATCTAACATCGCCTGTAAGTCCCTACCATAATAGCTTGCAAGAATTACAGTGATCGGACCCGAGTGCGTTACGATTAATACACATGCGTCCTTGCCGGCTTCGTATATACGATTTACCGCATTGATAACTCGTGTGGCCATTATCTCGTTTGATTCTCCATCAGGAAATCGCACTTTCATATAACCACCCTCTATATGCGGAATGGCATCGTAGGGCAACCCCTCGTATTTTCCAAAACTAATTTCTCGTAGATCCTTATCAGAAGTAGCCTTCTGTAGACCAAGTGTATCCGAGATGATCTGCGCAGTCTGCACAGACCTTCCAAGATCAGATGTGTAGACACGATCAATTTTCTGAGATAGCTTCTTAATTTTTAGAGCCTTACGCTCCGCCTGCCGAACGCCAAGAACAGTCAGCTTGCTATCGCGTTGACCCATGGTAATGCCGCAGGCATTATCTTCAGCTTGGCCATGCCTAGTGATGAGAAGCTTCATGGTTCCATTGTCTCATGGCTAACGTAAATTGTTGCTGTACTTCGTCGGTAGCTTCATCTGCGTTACTATTATCCTCCAGGTATGTAACAGCCCGCATAAGATACCAAGGTAGTATAGACTCAGCGATTCGACGCGGGTCTACTTGACCAGCAGCCGAGCCTGCACAGGTTCAGCTTTTACGCTCGAAATAGGTTCGAGCTTTGGCTCCGCCGAAGTCTAAAAAAAGCCGCCCTACAGGGCGACCGTTTCCAATTTTGTTCCGAAATGGTGCGGGTGCGGAGAATCGAACTCCGATCCCAAGTTTGGAAAACTTGTATACTAGCCGCTGTACGACACCCGCATGCGCTATCCATTATATCACTTTTTTATGTATAATAAAGGTATGACCCGAGGACTCCATCGCTTGCGCGGATCAAATATACACACCAATGGCGTCGCGCGCAATACTCGCACCATCGTCAACGGTGCTAAGACGTCGTCGCTACGTGTTGACCAGCGCCAACATCAATCTATCCAAGAACGCCGCACTAACCACTTGCGCTACCAAAGCTCGCACACTATGATGGGCTGCCGGCCAGTCGCAGCCGATAGTAGCCGTATTGATGACGAAGCACCTTATATGAACAACGAGCGTC
>CALICZ010000060.1 GCA_938049075.1 uncultured Candidatus Saccharibacteria bacterium | reverse complement strand
ATCATCAATTTCTTTGTTGGCGCGCCATGAGCTTGGTAGTGCTGCACTGCCGAGTTGGCACTCTGGTCGAGCGGGTCATCCGGCGCGGTATAGAGCCCAGCATGGTGCCCAGCGTGCGTCTTGAACGAGCCAAACCCCCGCATGTCATACGTCATGATCGCAATCTGATCAAGATACTGCTGGTACTCAGCAAACTTATTTTGCTCAGCATACCACTTGGCTGGTGCACCCGTCATCGAGATACTTGGCTGGCGTCCACTGGTGGTCGTTGCCGCGCGCAATTCGCGCAAGAGAGCAACTAGGTCAGCCTGCTGACTCCCCTTTGGAAATTCCCAGTCGATATCCACCCCATCTAACTGATGAGCCTGCAGCGCCTCCTTAACAGAGCTCACAAAGGCCTGTCGGGTGCTTGCTTGGCGCACCATCGCATCGAACTCACTTCGCGCAGCATCATTACCACCACCAATTGAGAGAACAAGGGAGATACGCGGATTAACCGCCCGAATCCGCTGCAGCGTGGCTGCCTGCTTAAGGTGCGGCAACGCGTCAAGCGTTAGGTGGCCATCGGCCGCAATACGCCCAAAATGGACAATAAGCCGATCGATCATCTTTAGATGGTCGTCAGTCACCTTTGGGAGATTCTCGTCACTGACATAGACCGAGATTGTCCCCCGCTCCGCAGCCTGAGCTGGCACTGGAGCCATCAGCTGGCATCCGACTGCTATCATCATGACACTGAGCACACTTTTCACCATTGCCGTCCGCATATCGCCTCCTTGCTTTTGCTAGCTGTCTCTTTCTAGTCTATACCGTTTGCCAGAATACGTAAAGTATGAAGTGGTATAGATTACTCGTCATCAGTGGTTGGCCAATACCGATCAAGCACTGCATACGGCAGCTGCTTATACCGACGCCATAGCACGATCGTGACAATCAGCATAATCAACGGCACAAATGGCAGATGGATCATACATAGCGCCGCAATATAGAGCAGCCGCACCGCATAGTACACCACGCGGTGGAACCACCCTCGCGGCCGGTCATCCAGCGAAATACCCGTTAGCCAGCCACCGAGCGTCCGCCCCTGCGCCATCAGCGGGAGGATGGCGTGCACGAGAGCAATAAAGCCATACGGAATGACCAGCGCCACCAGGTGTGTCTGCCCATCCCAGTGTGTTGGGTGGAAAACACCCGCTATGATCAGCGCAACTGTAGTGATTGTCGAACCAATCATCACCCCTACCATATCGGCAACAAAGGCGACGATACGCCGCACAAGGCCTGGCCGAAGAATCGTCGTTGCCCCACGCTCGGTATTGCGAAAGTTTGGCAATAGCCAACCCGACCAAAAGCCCAGCAGTGCCCCACTCGTATTGAGCAGCAAGTCATCAACATCAAACAGCCGATAGCTACACGGATACGCGCCAAACACCCCCGTGAGCTGCGTCAGTTCAATCACCGCCGACGTCATAAGGCCAATCGCCACCACCGTCCACCAGCGCACCCGATACATCGCCCGCAAAAACGCCCCCAGTGGCACAAAAAATATGACATTCATTACGACCTGCAGCACTGCCCGTAGCCCCTCATGCGAGATATCGAAAATCGACGCCAGTGGCACTAATTGCGGCTGGATATGGTGGCTCCCGCAAAAGCGCGCCGCATTATCTGGCATCGGATAAAGCGTAAAGGCAGCCAGCGCCAAGCCATAAAGCACCACCAAATACGTCATAACTACCCGACCAAACGCCACTCGGCGAAAGCGAATATAGTGTACCAGCAACAGTGGCAGTGTCAACACAAACGCAGCAAACGGCCACATCACAAGCGCCACCCGAAACGACGCGGTAAAATTCCCTAAGAATGAAAGCATACTGCGCGCTAGTATGACATAGATAGCTTAGACCTGTCAATAACGGAGGTCGCGGCTTACACCACCGCACGGCGCAGGAACTGTGCATTTGCTGCAACAATGATCGTCGAAAGCGACATCACCACCGCACCGATCGCGGGCGAAATAACCACCCCGACTGGCGCAAGCACCCCAGCCGCGAGTGGGAGCATCAGCACATTGTAGCCCGCTCCCCAGCAGAGGTTCTGCACCATTTTGCGGTAGGTCGCCTGGGCCAGCGCGATCAGCCGGACAATTGCCTGCGGATCATCACCGACTAGCATAATCCCGGCTGACGCTGCGGCAACATCGGTCCCTGTCCCAAGCGCGACACCACTCTCAGCCTGGGCCAGCGCTGGTGCATCATTCACGCCATCACCGACAAAGCACACCCGCTTCCCCTGCTGCTGGTACGCCATGACAATCGCCGCCTTCTCAGCCGGCCTTACCTCAGCGTGGACCTCAGTGATACCAACGAGACGAGCAATTGCATCGGCTGGCCTCACACCATCTCCTGTTACCATAGCAACCGTTATACCGCGGCGTTGGAGCGCTGCGACTGCCGCTGCCGCACCAGGGCGCGGCGCATCACCAAGCTCAATCACGCCACACACATACCCAGCCTGGGCAACATAAACCACTGTATGATCCGTCGTTATCTCGTCTCGATCAATCTGATGCTGCTGCATAAAGGCTGCATTGCCAACCAACGTCGACACGCCATCAACCACAGCCTGCACGCCATAACCCGGCACCGTCTGGAGGTCACGCACAGCAGGTATCGCAACATGGCGATCAGCTGCCGCGTGACGAATCGCTGCTGCAATCGGGTGCTCTGCCTCATGCTCAGCTGCCGCTGCCAGTGCCAGAATAGCCGCCTCGTCTCCACCATGGACTGCAACTACTGCCAGGTGGCCAGTTGTCAGTGTACCCGTTTTATCAAATAACACCACATCAACCTGCCGCGCGGCCTCAAAAGCGCGGCGATCACGCACCACAATACCGCGCTGGGCCGCAAGCCCGGTCGAGATCGATACAACCAGCGG
>CALICZ010000059.1 GCA_938049075.1 uncultured Candidatus Saccharibacteria bacterium | reverse complement strand
CTAATGGTAAACGACAAGGAGATAATAAATGCGAGTAGTAATTGTCAGTGGTTATTTTAACCCGCTCCATGGTGGGCATATCGATATGATCGAAGCAGCTGCCGCAATGGGCGACAAACTTATTGTTATTGTCAACAACGACAAGCAACAGTTGCTGAAAAAAGGTAAAATTATCCTCAACGAAAGCAATCGCCTGCGTCTCATGCGTGCTCTCAAAGGTGTTGACCAAGTGATTCTATCGATCGACGAAGATCCTACACAAATAAAATCACTCGAGATGGTTGCTGGCCAATATCCTGGCGACCAACTTATTTTTGCCAACGGCGGTGATCGTGACACGGAGAAGGCTATTCCCGAAGCAGAAGTGTGTAAAAAGTACAATATAGAAATGCGCTTCGATGCTGGCGAAGGTAAACCAGATTCCTCAACCCGTATCAACCAAGCGACTGGCCAAGAATAGTAGGCGTCTAAACCGAACCTTGCTATTTTTGCAGTAACAAAGCAGCCCAATATCTATGGGCTGTTTATTATTTCTATAGATTAATCTTTAGTAGGCAACAATAGTTTGTATACATTTATTACTCAGAGATGCAAAAGTACATAGCAAGAAGTCTACGTTTTTGAATAATAAAATTATTGTATGAACAAATAATATACTCAGTTTGAATATAATAAACATTTTGTTCATTGCAAAATACCCTCATGGGGTATTATCTAAATTTTAATTATTATAGCCATTTGGGTTGTGAGACTGCCAGCGCCAGGAGTCTTCACAGGCTTGTTCGATGGACAATTCTGCTTGCCAACCAAGCTCTTGCTGTGCCTTGCTGCAGTCGGCATAGCAAGCTGCAATATCACCAGCCCGGCGTGGTTTTATCTCGTATGGAATGTCATGTTTGCACGCTTTGCCAAAGGCACTAATGATCTCCAAAACAGAGGTACCATGGCCAGTGCCAAGGTTATAGGTGTGCTCGCCTTGCTTCATGTGTGATAGAGCAGCCACATGCCCTTTAGCGAGGTCGACAACGTGAATGTAGTCGCGCACACCGGTACCGTCGGGCGTGTCGTAGTCATCACCAAATACACCAACGCTTTGCAATTTTCCAACTGCAACTTGTGCAACATAGGGTAGGAGATTATTAGGGATGCCATTTGGATCTTCGCCAATCATACCTGATATATGCGCACCAATCGGATTAAAGTAGCGTAAGATGGTTGCTTGAAAGTCGGGGTGCGCCACGCAATAGTCACGAATGATCTGCTCGATCATATATTTCGTCCAGCCGTATGGGTTAGTAATACCGGTGCCAGTGCGTGATGATTCAGTGAGTGGCAATGACTCTGGTGTGCCATAGACCGTCGCAGAGCTTGAGAAAACAAGTCGATGCACCCCATGTTGTCGCATTGCAGCTAAGAGGGTGAGGGTTGAGCTAAGATTGCAGTCATAGTATTCCAGCGGTTTCTCAACCGACTCACCAACTGCCTTGAGTCCAGCAAAGTGAATCACAGCACTGATATCATACTTAGTAAAAATCGCATCGAGTGCCGATCGGTCACGCACATCAGCTTCGACAAAGGGGATAGTTGTGCCGGTAATTGTTTCGACGCGTTGCAGGCTTTCATGGCTCGCATTGGCAAGATTGTCAATAACGACGACATCAAATTCTGCCGCAATAAGCTCAATAATGGTGTGGCTGCCAATATACCCAGCGCCACCAGTGACTAAAATCGTTTCTCTACTCATATCACCTAGTATACCCCTTCGTCGAAAAAATGTCGAACATATCGTATTATTCGTTGTCTATAAGTATGAGCATATCGGCTTAACTATTGCTGAGAATAAGCACTGCATTCGTTCTTGCTTTTTCTGTCGTTTTTCTCTATCTTTTATGGGTAAAGTGCTATTGATGTAAAAACGCCAACACAATCTAACACACAAAACAGGATAACAACAGAGAAAAATCATTGTAATTTTTACATTCTTGCAAAATTATTTAAAAATGAGAGTACACTAGAAGGCAAAGACCAAAGCGCTATAATACAAGAGGAAAGGAAAAACCTATGTGTGGAATAGTTGGATATATCGGAACGCGGCCAGCGCAGGGTGTACTGCTGACGGAGCTCAAGCGGCTTGAATATCGCGGATATGATAGTGCCGGTATTGTTACACTCGACAAGGATGCTGCGCCAACATTACTTCGAACAAAAGGTAAGGTGGCTGCGCTGAATGAGCTCACAGCTCGCCACAAGACGACTGATACGGTTGGCATTGGTCACACTCGCTGGGCAACCCACGGGGCACCCAGCAAACGCAATGCTCATCCGCATCAGGTGGGGCAGATCTACGTTGTACATAACGGCATTATCGAGAACTATCAGGCGCTCAAGACGATGCTTGCAGCGCACGAGTATGAATTTAAGAGTGATACTGACACCGAGGTATTGACGGCGCTGATCGATTACTTGCATAAGCAAGCACCAGACCTCTTGGCAGCAGTGCGAGGTGCGCTCAAAATGGTGGTAGGCACATATGGCTTAGCAGTTGTTCAAGCGAATGACCCTGATGAGATTATTGTGGCGCGCAAGGGTAGTCCGCTCATTGTTGGGCTGGGTGATGGCGAAACGTACATTGCCAGTGATGCATCGGCCTTAGTGGGGTATACCAACCAAGTGGTCTATCTGCATGACGGCGAAGTAGGGCGCTGCACTCGCACTGGCCTTGAGCTCCAAACGACGGATTCGCAAGTGGTCGATGTGCAAGTAGAGACGCTAGAAATGGACTTGCAAGCTATTCAAAAACAGGGGTACGACCACTTTCTCCTCAAAGAAATATTTGAGCAGCCGACTAGTCTTGCAGCAACGCTGGCTGGGCGAGTGATTGCCGCACAGCGCTATGCCCGGCTAGGCGGTATAGGCTTAAGTGATGCTGCATTGCGACAGATCAAGCATGTGATGATTGTGGGCTGTGGCACGGCGTATTTTGCGGGGATGCAGGCTAGTTATTTTATTGAGCAACTGACTGATGATGTAACAGTGAGTGTGGAGATTGCTAGTGAGCTACGCTACCGAGCATATAACATCCCCGAGCATACCGTTGCGCTCATTGTGAGTCAGAGTGGTGAGACGGCCGATACATTGGCCTGTCTCACGGAACTCAAACGGCGTGGTGTGACGTGCCTTGGTGTCGTCAATGCAGTGGGGAGTACGATTGCGCGCGAAGTTGACGGTGGAGTATATGTACACGTGGGGGCAGAGATCAGTGTGGCCAGCACCAAGGCCTTTACTTCGCAAGTGGCGGCAATGACAATTTTTGGCCTTATGCTCGCAGCGGCCAAGGGAACGAACCCACAGCTGATAGGTGAGTTTATTAACGAGCTTGAGATGCTACCAGCCGAGATCGAAAAGACGCTGGCTAAGCAAGCTGATAGCGTCAAAAACATCGCACATAATTATGCCCACTATAATCATGCGCTCTATATTGGTCGCGATACACTCTACCCAGCTGCACTTGAAGGCGCACTTAAGCTTAAGGAGGTAAGCTATATTCATGCTGAAGCCTATGCAGCAGGTGAGCTCAAGCATGGGCCAATTGCTTTGATTGACGATCATTTCTTTGAGGTATGCTATCTGCAGGACAATTGGCTGTACGAAAAATCGCAAAGTAATTTAATCGAGATGAATGCACGCGGTGCTCATGCGATTGTCATTACCGACACAGATAAACGCGTCCCTGCCGAGACAGTGGTGCGTGTTGCAACTAAGCTGCAGCACCTCACGCCAATTTTGTTTAATGTTATATCACAGCTTTTTGCTTACTATATGGCGGTGGAGCGGGGGCACGATGTCGACCAGCCGCGCAATCTTGCCAAGAGTGTGACGGTGGAGTAAGGTATAGGTAAAATCTCTCCTTTGCGCTACACTGATACTATGAGTAAACAACCCAAAATTGCCATTGTCTGCGACTTCTTGACAACAATGGGTGGTGCCGAGAATGTCGTGTTGGCCATGCACGAAGCTTTTCCGGATGCGCCGATCTATACCGCAATGTATAATGAGGACAAAATGCCAGCCTTTGCTGAGCTTGATGTTCGGCCGTCGTTTTTGCAAAAAATCCCGCGCAAGGTGCGCACGTATTATAAGCTGTTT
This sequence comes from uncultured Candidatus Saccharibacteria bacterium, assembly GCA_938049075.1. GTDB lineage: Bacteria > Patescibacteriota > Saccharimonadia > Saccharimonadales > Saccharimonadaceae > Saccharimonas. The sequence continues at coordinate 8,688 of CALICZ010000059.1, read as the reverse complement.
CCAACACTGGCTGTTAAAGCGATGCGGCGACTTGATTTGCGTGAGTTTGATATCATCCTCACCAGCTCATACATGCATGGTCACCAAGTGAGAAAGACGCGGCCTGGCCAAGTCATCATCAACTACTGCCACACACCACCACGATACTACTGGAGTCACTACGATGAATATCGGCGCGATCCAGGCTATGGTAACCTTAATCCACTCATTCGCACACTCATGCCACTCATGGTGCCACACCAGCGCAAGCTAGACCTTCAAGCGGCTCGGCAAGTCGATGTTTTCTTGGCAAACTCTACCGAGACGCAACAGCGCATTAAAAAATATTACAATCGAAATAGTATCGTCATCCATCCACCGGTAGATATAAGCCGGTTTACGCCTGCTGCCAAGCGGGGTGATCATTATGTGACGATTGGCCGGCAGTTGCCATACAAGCGGTACGACTTGGCAGTCACGGCAGCGACGAAGCTTGGCAAGAAGCTGATCGTCTTTGGTAATGGCCCCGCACACAATAGGCTCGTTGATCTGGCTGGTCCAACAGTTGAGTTCCGCACCGATCGCTTCGGCGATGCGAGCGATGCCGAGTATGAGAAGGCCATTACAACAGCACGTGGCTTTATCTATCCAGCAGAGGAAGACTTTGGAATTGTCAGTGTTGAAGCGCTAGCGGCTGGTGCGCCAGTGATTGGCTTAGCGCGTGGCGGGACAACAGATATCGTGACGTCACCCGAAGTGGGTGTGCTATTTGACCGACAGACAAGTATCAGCGTTGCTAAAGCAATTGAGCAGGCCGAGAAACGAACCTTTGATCCGACGGTCTTGCGTCGTACCGCACAGCGTTTTGATAAGACGCTATTTCTAACCAAGCTACGCAAGGTAGTGCGTGACCAGATAATAAAATAACTGAGGGTTACGCGCTTTTTTGTGGGCAGTGCCCAAGTCCGACGGCTTATTATTGCGATTTTCTGTCCCACACTTCTACTATTTTCTTAGAGATGTTATAAAACATCGACACCTTCCACTATTAATCTTTTATATTAAAGATGACAGTTTGTTATGAAAACTAATAAACAAAGTATTCCAGTAGATGGAGTAGAACAAATCTATCAAAAGATAGTGTGGTTTGGAATCTAAACAAGAAACAGCCTATTGAGGTTATTCTCTCTTACTTTAGCTCTATAACAATATGTCGTTTATTTTGCGCCTGTCTTGCGTAGCACCACGCCGATCGTCTTGAATAGGATCTTGATGTCCAGCCAGAAGCTCCAGTTTTGGGCATAAAATAGCTCAAGCTCGATTCGCTCATCGAAGCTCAGGTTTGAGCGCCCAGATACCTGCCATAGGCCCGTCACCCCTGACTTCACGCTGTGCAAGAGTGCCGTGCGGGCTGAACTAAACTTCACTTCTTGGGGTAGAATTGGCCGCGGCCCAACCAAGCTCAAATCACCACGAAAGACGTTGAAAATCTGGGGTAATTCGTCAAGTGATGTTGCCCGCAAAAAATTGCCAAAGCGAGTGATGCGTGGGTCGTGTTCGACCTTGCGGTTTTTTTCATACTCTTCAGCCAGGTCATCGCGACCCATTGCACGGAATTCATCAGCTGCGTCTTGCTTGCCATACTGTGCGCCCATACTACGGAACTTGATGAGCTGGATTGGCTCGGAGTAGCGACTGAGGCGCTTTGAGATATAAAATGCTGGCCCGGGGTTAAAGATCTTTTGCATAATGATAAGGAGTACAAAAAGCGGGGCAAGGGCAATGAGCAATATGCCAGAAATAATTGTGTCGAAAATCCGCTTCGCGATTTCTCCCCAGCCAATGAGTGGTGTTTGGCTAACGGTAATCATTGGGTAGCCAAGAAAAACATCGATGGTGTTTTTGCCAGTATAAAATTCTGGCTCGCCAGGGATGAAGTTGTATTGGATGTGATTAACTTGGGCAGCACCAAGCACTTTTTGGTTCTTTTCTTCGTTTTCGTAGAGGTTGGTTTGGATGATGGTGTCGATCTTGAGCTCCTTGATCTGCGCAAGGGCAGGGTCGAGTGATGCAAAATGAACAACATCGAGCCCAGGTGGCACAAAGCGCTTGGGGCCAGCCATTGCCACAACACGAAAACCTGACTTGTAGGTGGTCGAGATTGACTCAGCGATGTCCCGCGTTGCCAGCGATGTCCCGATTACCATCACACGGTTCACACCATGGTTGTACTGGAAGAGCCAACTTCGTGTCAGGCGAAACAACTCGCGCACCGTACCAATTGCCAAAAACGAACCAAGAAAGACATACATTGCTACCAAGCGGGCTGGAAAGATATACATTCGTGTGCCGTACTCCCAGCCAATTACGAGCAGAATACCCATGAATGTTCCAAGCAGCAGTCGCCCCCATTCGACGAGTCGCCGGCTATAGACGCTCGCACTATAGAGCCCAAGCGAGGCATAGAGAATAATCCACACTGGCGCAATGACAACAAAGCCAAGCAAGTAGTCGCTGGCATAGACAGTATGGAGCAAATCACGGTGATCGATTTGCGTGCGGACATAGTATGCGATGAAAAACACCGCCATCAGCACCACAAAATCGAGGCCGATGAGAATGAGACTATAAAATTTCGTATTTTTTGACGGCATAACAACTGTTACTATAACACTTTTTACCGAAAGTTTGCTACACTAGAAAGAGATGAAGCGGTTATTGCGAGAAAAGATACCGGCTTGGTTTTTGTGTACGATATTTTTCGGACTGGCTATCCATGCGCCGCTGACCGTATGGGTGGGTACTCATTGGCCAGATTATGCGCTCTTTGTCAAGGCGTGGAAGGAAGTTTTACTTCTCATTGTTTTGCTTCTTGTTGTTATCGACGTGACGCTACGTCGACAGTGGCAGCGTTGGCTGAGTGATCGCATTATTCAGCTTGCGCTCGCCTTTGCGCTGTGGCACGGCGTGGTGGCGCTGCTTGTGCCGACGTCTGGTTTGGCATTGCTATCAGGTTTGTTGATTGATCTGCGTTTTGTGGCGCTTGGTGTGACGGTCTATGTGTTTGTGAGTAATTATCCGCAGTATCGGCGCTGGTTGCTGCGTATGCTTGGTGCGGGTGCAGTCATCGTGATTGGCTTTGCAGCAGCGCAGCTTGTCCTGCCGCGTGATGTGCTAGTGCCGCTTGGCTACGGGCCGACGACGATCGAACCCTACCAAACAGTCGACTCCAACAGTGCCTATGTCCGCATTAATAGCACGCTGCGTGGGCCAAACCCACTTGGGGCGTATGCAAGTACTGTCCTGACGCTTATCGTGGCGTATAGCGCATTGCAATGGCGGCGTATCTCGCATATGCGGCGTTGGGTGCTTGGTGGTATGGCACTGCTAGCGGCACTTGCCGTGTGGCAGAGCTATTCGCGAAGTGCGCTGCTCGCGGTGGCGGTTGGCGTTGGCATTGTTGCGATTGTCAGGGCATGGCGGTCGCAGGCATCTCGGCGTATCGTACTGTGGGGTGCTGGTGCAATACTTGGCTGTGGGGTGATTGTTGGTAGTATTGGCTACGCTAGGGATCCACACTTTATTGATAACGTTATCTTGCATAACGACCCAACGCATGGCCCGACCCAAACATCCGACAGCGACCGAATCACTTCGTTGCAAGCTGGCCTAGCGCGCGCCTTGCAGCAACCGCTTGGCACTGGCGTAGGAAGTACTGGCTCGGCATCGCTTCTTGGCAATGGGCAGAGCTTAATCATTGAAAACCACTATTTGTTCGTTGCTCACGAAATTGGCTGGATTGGATTACTATTATTAGTTGCATTAACCACTGGTGTACTGGTAAAATTATGGCATCGCTGGTCATATTGGCTGGCTTTCGGTAGTTTTGCTGGCGGAATCGGCTTAACTGTGATAGGATTGTTCTTACCAGTTTTTGTTGACGACACTGTGTCGATGCTCTGGTGGGGGCTGGCAGCACTAGCGATAACGGAGGATGGATTATGACAAGCCCAACGCGAAAACAACGTGAATTATTGACGTTTATAGACACATTTATCAAGAGTAATGGCTATGGTCCAAGCTACCGCGAGATTATGCGTGCCTTTGATTACAAGTCGGTTAGTACGGTGGCGGCGCATGTCAACGGCCTGATTGTTCGTGGATTTTTGGTCAAAAAGGATAACTCGGCGCGTAGCTTGCAAGTGGTACCGCCCACCCAGAATGCTGCGGATGTGGTGGTGGCACCAGTTGAGCAGGTGATTCGTGCAAAAATAAGCGCATTAGAGCAGCAGGACAATGCCGCTGATGATATTGCGGTTTTGCAGCGCGCACTAGAAATTTTGCAAAGCGACCAATCATCATAGATGATATAATATCTACATGATGTACACTCCTCCGCGCACGCAGCGTCCGTACCCCCGACGCCGCAAGGCAACTATTGCTGAAAAACTTCGTTTTGCCGATTGGCGTGTGCCAGTGCTGCGTATTCGCTGGACACGGCGCAAAACATATATCACCATTGGTATTATTCTTGGGCTCAATGTGCTATTCCAGCTGGTGTATCCGAGTGATCGATTGCTGCCAAATGCGCGGATCGACGGTGTGTCGCTTGGCTGGCAGACAATATCAGAAGCCACAGAAACGCTTAACCAGGCGTACCAAGGACACTCCGTGAAGCTGGTGGGTGATGGCGCAACCATTGCCTCGCCGACGATTGAGCAGCTTGCTATTACAGTAGACAACACCGACCGGCTTACGCAGGCGCAGTATCCCTTGCTGTGGCGAATTATGCCGTTGTCGTCGTTCTGGTGGCAGCCAGATGTGCCAAGCTCGCCAAAATTAACGACTACGACGCGTACTGAGCAATATATTCCTCAGACGATCATGCCAGTCTGTAAGCGTGCACCAGTCGATGCGAGCCTCAAAGTTGAACATGGCAAGCTGGTGGTGAATCAAGCGCGGCGCGGTGGTGAGTGTCAGCGTGATGCGGTATCGCATAGCATTGGTGCAATTAGCCCACGTCTTGTACAGGGCACGACCGTTGAGATCCCAATGCGCGGCATCGCCCCGGCTATTACAACCGATGCAGCGAAGGCGCTCGAGCAAAAAATCATAAAGGTTATCGGCAAGGGTGTCACCCTTAAGGTAAACGAGGAGACAGTGACATTGCCAGCGAATGAAGTTATTCAGTGGGTTGTTGCTCAGCCAAAGGACAAGACATTAGTAGCAAGCATTAGTGCATCACAAGCCTCCGGCTATCTCACAAAGCATGTCACGCCAAAGGTAAATATTGACCCAGGTACCACGAAAGTTGCCACATACGATCTCACTGAAACGTCACGCACAGATGGTAAACCAGGGCGCACGCTCGATATCGACGCAACTGCGCAGCAGCTCTCGGAGTTTATTAATCAAACACGCCCACAGCCAACCGCAGTAACGAAGACAGTGCCAGCCAAGGTAGAATATGATCGCAATTATAGCTCGACCGAAGACGGGCTCAACGCTCTTCTCAAACACTATGCCGAGGATCACCCAGGGACGTATGGTGTCTCATTCTTAGAAATTGATGGCAAGAAGCGCAACGCTAGCTACAATGGCAATAAGCAATTTGTCACTGCCAGTACATACAAACTATTTGTTGGTTATAGCGTGCTTCGGCGAGAGGAAGCGGCAGGTTGGCGCTGGGAGGATAACCAGGTTTGCTTTAACAAGATGATTAGCCAGAGCGATAACCCATGTGCAGAGAACTACCTTAAGGTTATTGGTTATGACGTTGTGACGAAGGATGTCAATGACATTGGCTTCAAAGACACGACCTTCGCCAAGTCTGGCGGGCCATACACCACAGCAAATGATCTCGCACGCTTTATGGCAATGCTTGATGCAGGGCAGAACTTTAGTAGTGCCAACCGCGACCGATTTCTCTCTGCGCTTAAGGCTAATGTATATCGCAAGGGCATTCCTGCTGGCACGAATGGCACGGTGGCAAATAAGGTTGGGTTCTTGAATGGTCTCCTGCACGACGCAGCGATCGTCTATGGCTCGAACGGCAAATATGTGCTCGCCATCATGACAGATGGCAGTAGTTGGAACAATATCGCTGAGCTAACTAAGCGGATCGAACAATTCCGTAGCCAGCCATAGCATAAAATGCCTATTTTGCGGCGTGACTCTTGACGAACCACCCCTCCAACCGGTATACTTACAGAGTAATCCGGAGTAGCTCAGTGGTAGAGCGGGTCGCTGTTAACGATTAGGTCGCTGGTTCGAGCCCAGTCTCCGGAGCCACGATGTATGATAAAGACCGATGAAAATCGGTCTTATTTTATTAAAGCTTATATCGCCCTCAAGTCGCAAAATTCAAATACGAGAGACTAACCCTAGTAGTAGACAAGCGAGCTTACACTATAATGTAAGCTCAACGACAACTGGGTAGTGGTCCGACGCTCGGTCTGATAGTGGTGTTTTGACAACATTGTATGAGGTTAATGCAGGCTGCAGATCCTTCGAGACAAAGATATAGTCAAGCCGGCTGGTTGGGTGATCAGGGTGTGGCGGCAGTGGTGTTGGAGCCGTCGAGGTTGTGTGTTGTTGCAAAGCAGCTGCTGTATCGACAAGGCCCGCCTGTGCCATAAAACGAGTGACATCATGAACAATTGTGCCATCACGAGTAAATTTGCGCGTCAGGTTTGCATCAAAAGAATCTACCATATCAGGCGGATATGTATCATAAAACGAGAGTGAATTGCAATCACCCATAACAACAGTATGAGTGCTATTCTCACCAATATGGTTAATAAGCCGGTGCACCTCTTGCAGTCGGTCAGCTTCGCATCGTGGTGAAAGATGAAGGCTGCCAATAGAGAAAACGTGGTTGTTTATTTGAACGCGGCTTACTAAGAGCGATCGGCTACATGGGTAGAGCAATGTTGCATCCAGGATAGGATATTTTGATAGCAACGCTGTATGATACCACGACCCATCACCGCAGAGTGCAAGGTGAGTATAGGGCATAGCGGTTTGTTCTGAGACGTATGCAAGGCGTTTTCTTGTGTCGTTCTCGAAGCCGTTTGCTTCGTTGAGCGTCAGGATATCTGGCTTTGCTTCGTTGATAACTGCAATAACGTCATCGATCGTTGTCTCGGCACCATTGTAGATATTATATGTCATGAATGTTAATTTCATACGAAGAGCCTCCTCTATTACTCATTAATTTAATCATGATTTACCGCTTGGTATAACCGCTCGGCGTGCATCATTACTACACTGGCGGTCGAAGGGCGGATATTCATAAAGATACGCCATGGGTTGCGAGTTGATATTGCATTAGCGCGTGGGAGGGCGAGTGGTTGTAGGCCGTGCTTGCCTGTTAGCGCGGCGATCCACGCCAGGGGTGTCTTGCCATAGAGGCCTTCTTCGCTCGCAGAGCCGTCCATGCGCCATGCAGCGTAGGTTTGAGTAATCGTGGTGGTGTCGTCTGGCTGGAGAAGATAGCGCTGAGCATTGCTACGGGCAAGCATGTCATTGGCATATGGCGGTGTATCCACACCAGGTGCAACGATAGCCGTAAAGACATCGAGTGGTGCATCATCCGCCTCTGTTGCGGCCTTGATCATATGGAGAGCAGTGAGTACAGCATAGTCTTGGTCTGGTGATGAGGTCGTGGGGTCGATGGCGGTATTGGCGCGGTAAAGTACATCGCCACCAGTGTCGATACCGCAAATCGCATCAGCCCCCGTCTCGCGGATGAGAAGCTGGAGGTCGCGGGCGATCTGCTCCGGCTCGATTGAGTTAAGTAGATAAACTGGTGCAATTGTTTCATCCTTGGCAATAATATCCTCGAGGAAGCGCCAGTCACCAACTTTGGTTGTTTCCTCTGTGATTTCTACAGTTGCGTCACCAATCTGTCGGCCAGTATGAGCAAGCTGCTTGTTGTTATCGGCGGCGAAGTTGCGCACCGACACAATGGCTGTAGGCTGCACGGCATAGTGCTGCTGATGAAGCTTGCTTAGCATAGCAGCCTGGATACCGTCTGAGCCACCACCCATCCCAAGGTAGATGATCCGCTTGCCATGTAGCTGCTCAGAGTCAAACGCTGGGAGTGAATCAATAGCAAGCTCGGGCGTGTCCTGATATGTTGGCACAAGCATCTCACCGCTGTGGTGGAAGCGCAGCTCAGCTTGGCGTGGATCAAGTGTGCCTTGGTTGGCAGCTTGGGCGATGGTGCTGAGGTCTGCCGTGACGATACCTGTCTCGCCGGCTTTGCGCGCTGCTTTGTCGGCAATGTGTGCCTCTTGCAAAACATGCACAAAGTAGGTGAGCGCTGTACCGAGACTATGACGTTTTTCAAGCCCCTTCAACAAGGCTGGGCCATAATAAGGCAAAGTAGCGCGCTGATGAATACCATCATTGCTGAGCTCTTGAACGAGGATAGCTTGTACAGGGCCAGGTAGCGTATCTAGCGCATTGGTCAGTTGCTGATACTCCTCTGGCGAGTCATAGCGTAGCATACAAGCAAGGCGCACAGTGTGGGTGTGTGCTTGGTTGTTGATGAGCTGCTCAATAGCATCGCTATCGAGGCCAAAGCGCTGTGCTCGCTTGGCGAGGTAATGGCTATAGCGCGCTTCGTCGGTCGAGAGGGTGTTATCGGTCAAGGCATCGCAAGCTGCTGCCATTTGGTTGTATAGAGGAGAAGTGAGGAGTAGA
>CALICZ010000058.1 GCA_938049075.1 uncultured Candidatus Saccharibacteria bacterium | reverse complement strand
AGGCAGGGTACGCGTTTGACGGCCAGACATTAACGATCTACGCTGGCAAAAAATTCGCCAAAATGCAGATTGACCGCGCCCTCCCCACACTCAGCGCAGCACTGCACCGCCTTGGCATTACTGCAGAGATCACTGTACTCGCGAGCAGTAAACCACCCAAAGATCGCCAAAAAGCCGCCATTCTTGCTATGATGGGGGGAGGAGAAGAAATTACCATCAATGGCTGACCAATCACCCCAACCAAAAGGCAAAGTACCACCGCAAAGCCTCGATGCTGAGATGAGTTTGCTTGGTGCGGTACTTATCGACGAAGAAGTTTTGGCCGATGCTAGCGAGCATGTCGGCGCAGAAGACTTTTATGATAAGCGTCACGCGATGATCTTTGGAGCAATGATGCGTCTTTATGAGCGGCACAAGCCAGTCGACCTCCTTACCCTGACTGATGAATTACAAAAAAAAGACCAGCTTGCCGAGGTAGGTGGCTCGGCCTACCTGACCGAACTAACCAACTACGTCCCGACCGCAGCCCACGCCAGTAGCTATGCCGAGATTGTCGCCCAAAAAGCAGTGCGGCGACGCTTGATCAAAGCAAGTGCCGATATTAGCCAGCTTGGCTTCGACGAAAATACCACCACCCAAGAGCTGCTCGAAAAGGCCGAGGCAGAGCTCTTTAGTGTGTCTGACCAGTCACTCAAGCAAGACCTCGTGAGCCTGGAGAGCATCCTCACTGATAGCTTCGACCGTATTGAAGAGCTACACCGCAACAAAGGACAGCTGCGTGGCATTCGCACGGGCTACCGCGACCTCGACACCATGACGGCTGGCCTGCAGCGCTCCGACCTTATTATCATTGCAGCTCGCCCCGCCATGGGTAAGACGACGCTGGTGACAAACCTCGCCTACAATGTCGCAACGATCGAGAAAAAGCCCGTTCTCTTCTTTTCACTCGAGATGAGCAAGGAACAGCTCACCGACCGCATGCTCGCTGATGCCAGTGGTGTGGATAGTTGGAATATCCGCACTGGTAACCTCAGTGATGATGACTGGGCTAAGCTCTCTGAGGCAATGGGTGAGATGGCCGAAGCGCCCATCTTCATCGATGATACGCCAGGCCTAAGCGTCCTCGAGATGCGCACTAAGGCACGGCGCGCCATGCACGACCAGCAGCTTGGGCTGGTGATCGTCGACTACTTGCAGCTGATGCAGGCCAATGGCAACCACAATGGCAACCGTGTCCAGGAGGTGAGTGAGATATCGCGCGGGCTCAAGCTGATTGCCCGTGAGCTTAATGTACCGGTCATTGCTCTGAGCCAGCTAAGCCGCTCGGTGGAGTCGCGCACGCCGCCGGTGCCACAATTAGCCGACCTGCGTGAATCGGGCTCGATTGAGCAAGACGCCGATATTGTCTCCTTTATCTACCGGCCTGGCTACTACGAGCCAGACAATCCTGAGTTCCAAAATATTACCGACCTCATCATCGCTAAGCACCGCAACGGCCCAGTGGGCAAAATCCAACTCTACTTCCACCCCGAGCGACTACGCTTTATGAGCCTCGACAGGCGACATGATTGATGCTATGCTATAGTTACTAAGCATAGGAGAACTACAGCGATGGCAGCTCACACGACATCATCACGCACACAACCCACTAAAGAATCGTCTTCACCCTCACCGTCCTGCTCACCACTGGTTCGCTGTGCGATGGTTGGTGGAGCACTCGGTCTCCTTGGTACTGCTGGGTGGCTCATCTATCTTGGCTGGGCAGTAGCAGTCTCTGCCATTGGGCCGTTTGCATTCTTGATTTGGATAGAATATGTCGTTGTAGGCTTATTCTGGATACTCGGGATTGTCCTCATTATCGAGGCAATTGCACTGATCCATACTTACACCCGTCGCTCGGGGCAGCGCTACCACGAGGATGGGTTTGGGCTCGGTGTTACACTGCTCTATCCACTGCTCGCGGGTGTCGAGATAGGATACAATGCACTCATACAGAGTCAATCACAGCAGGATATCATGGCATTTACCAATCCTCTAGCGGTACTGATGGGTATTATCATGATCACGCTCGGCGCGGTATACCTGTGGTATCAGTTGGGACGGTCAGCATCAATGCGGCAACTGCAAAGCAGGGCTCTGTTATAACCCCTCAAGACTAGCTAACTGTCAATACCCGTAGTACTCGGCGCAAGTGGCCTGACTATCGCTTTGCAGGTCCCTCGGCTTCTGGTGCAGCTAGGC
>CALICZ010000057.1 GCA_938049075.1 uncultured Candidatus Saccharibacteria bacterium | reverse complement strand
TTTCCTTCTTGATATGTTGGACATCCTTGTGGGGATGATAGATGCCATCAGGATGCTCTGCTGAAGTTTGATTGTCCCGCAAGACCAAGTCCAACTCAAACTGTCCGTCGCGTTTACGAGCAATCGGTGTAATGGTATGGTGTGGTGTTCCATTACTTTCTGCCAAGACTTGCACACTTGGATCTGAATACTGTCGCCATTCCTGCAATATCTTATCAGCCAAGTTGATCAAATCCTCTTTGGAATCCGAAGTCAAACGTAGCACTGACATAGGCCACTTGACAATCCCAGCCTTGACCTGCTCAAATCCAGTAAAATGAAATGCCTTTTGCAAGAGAGCCAATTCCATAGGAAATACGTGACGGCCTCCCTGATAGTGGTCATGAGTTAGAATAGACCCTCCCACAATCGGCAGATCAGCATTAGAACCCGCAAAATAGCCTGGAAACTGGTCTACGATAGCTAGCAGGCGCTCAAAGCTTTGACGATTGATAGCCATGGGCCGATGCTGCCCATCTAAGAAAATACAGTGCTCATTAAAATAAGCATAGGGCGAATACTGGAAGCCCCACTCCTGACCCGCCATTTCAAAACGGATAATGCGGTGATTGCTGCGAGCTGGATGGTTAATTCGACCATGATAGCCTTCGTTCTCTAGACAAAGCTGACACTGGGGATAATGGCTAGCTTGCGCCAACTTGGCTGCTGCAATCTCCTTTGGATCCTTTTCAGGCTTAGAGAGGTTGATGGTAATCTCAAGTTCTCCGTAGTCAGATGGTACACGATAAGCAATATTTTTAGCAATGGCCTTGAGTTTGATGTAGTCATTTTTCTGGCTAAGTTGGTAAAAGTCCGCAATTGCCTGTTCGGGAGATTGGGCATAGGTTGTCCAAAAGTCACGATTGACCTGACTTGGACAAGGGGTTACCAAGTCCATCAATTCAGCACCGAGGATTTCACGCGCAGTCTGACTATCCTCAATCGTCTCTAATCGAACCGCCTCCTCGACAAGCTGGTCCTTGAGGTCAATCAACTCATCTAGACCAGTCTCAACTTCCAAAACACCATCTCCTACTCGTGCCAAGACACGATTGGTCAGGTAGATTCGATCCATTTCCTCAAATGAACTTTCAGCAATGACTTCCGTGATAAATGCATCTAGAACTCCCTGACTCATTGATTCTCCTTCTTACTTTCTAAATAGTCTCTGACAGCATCTAAATCCTGAAAAACTTGTTCTGTTTTATTTAAGAAAGACTGTGCTGGCATTTTCAAGTCTGGAATACAAATAACTGGTATCCCAGCTCTATACGCTGCTTCAATCCCTGCTTCACTATCCTCTAATACTAAGCAATTCTCTGGTAAAACATTCAAATCACTACAGGTCTTTAAAAATATATCAGGGTAGGGTTTGCTTCGCTTTACATCTTTTGCAAAAACTAGATGGTCAAATAGGGACAGTATACCATTACTATCCAAAATCATTCTAGCTCAAGATTCAACACTTGAAGTTGCTAGAGCGATTGGAATACCTTCTCTTTGCAAAAAAGCAAGCAAATTTTTAGCACCTTTTTTTAAATTTACACCTTTGGCTAATATTCGAGCTTCCAGTTCATAAACTTTTTCCAAGGTTTGGTCAAAGTTCCAAGGTAAATCATAGGTATCTAAAAATCGTTGAACATTCTCCTCTTCCCTATGTCCACTGTATTCTCTAGAATATGTTTCTTCTGTGAAAGGAATTCCAAAATCTTCAAGCAATTCTTGATAAACTTTTAGAGAAATGATCTCAGTATCAGCTAATAAGCCATCTAAATCAAATATTACAGCGTCCATTTACTTCTCTCCTAGTCTAAAACGCGAGTGCCACCTGCAACTTCAGCGATATAGAAGCTTGGAGCATATCCAACGACTTCCTCGTAGTGCTTGCCAACAGCTGCTTTAAAAGCCTCAACAGCATCTTTTTGCACCAAGGCAATGGCACAGCCACCAAATCCTGCCCCTGTCATACGAGCACCAAGAACACCTTCCTGAGCCCAAGCTGTGTGAACAAGAGTATCCAATTCTAGGCCAGTTACTTCATAGTCATGTTCTAGAGAAACGTGTGACGCATTCATCAAGCGAGGATTAGCAGCGCTTTTAATCGCGCTCTGCTCGCACTTGATATAGCTTATGCGCGCCTTGCTCGCGCACTGGTGCCCAGCCAGGCACGGCAAAGGCGTAGGAGATGAACCATAAGTCTGTGCCCAGGCGGGTGGCTTGCTGCTGCACATGGGCAGCCATCCGAGCGATGTCGCGTGAGTCGCCAAAGGTGTAAACTACTGTAGTGCCAGCTGGAAAGTTCGTGCGGTAGAGGTTACCGCACACCACTATCGCTTTGGTATCACCGCGCAAACGCCAGCGCGAGAGCAAGACGAGAAGTGGGTTAAGCTCCACGCCAAAGGCTCGTGCCCCCTGCTGGCGAGCAATCTTTAAGATGACGCCATCGCCCGACCCCATGTCTACCAAGCAATCCTCTGGCCCAAGGCTATAGAGCTGGGTCAGCGCCCGTTGCACATCTCGGCGGTGCGATGGCACATAGGGCGCGCCCGTCAGCGCTGTCACGCAAAACAGCAGGATGATGACGAGGAGTGCCCACCACATCATCAGGCGGCTGCGTCCTCTGTGATGATAGTTACTTTGTTTTTGATCTCTCTCAAGCGCTGGTCGATCTGCTCGGCAACGCGTGCTGCCTGCTGGTAGCGCTCTACCGCCGCCTCGAGCTCAAACTCATCATTGTCAAACCACGCCAAGATTTCTTCCAGCTGCTCCATTTGCTCACGCAGTGAACGGTTGTCTGCGTTGCTCTGCTGGTCAGGCTGCTGGGGTGCTGATGGGCTTGCTGGTGTATTATTGGTGGGCTGGCTATAATCCGGCGTGATTCCCTCTGCTGCAAGGGCCATTGCCAGTTGGTCGTCATCACTCAGTGTGGTACGCTTGGCCCGAGTGCTAGGTGTGGCGGATTTCGCCTGTTTCGTTGGTTGTTTTGCGTTCGACATGGGTTACCTCCGCTGTTATCATATCGCTATATCGCTCGATGGTGATTGTCTGGCCGACGGTGGCATGGCCGCGCACCAGGGCGTAGCCACGCGCTAGGGTTGCTGCAGGGTTATACAGCCGGAGCCGGGCCTGCAGCGCTGCGCATTGCTGCTCGAGTACCTGCTGTCGCCTGGCTAGCTTCACTCGAGCCTCAGCCAGCTGATGCTGCACCGCTAGCTGCTCATCATCCGCCGTGGTGATAATCGTCTGCTTCATCATCTGTAGCTGCTCGGCTAGCCGTGTTCGCACCACTGCGGCATCGGGCGTGATGAGCTGAGCCGCGTTGGTCGGCGTGACCGCCCGGACGTCAGCGGCGAGATCGGCCAATGTCTCATCTGTGTCGTGCCCCACCCCAACCACTGTTGGCACCCGGCTTGCAGCGATCGCCCGCACCAGCGCTTCGTCGTTAAAGACTTGCAAATCATCGGCGCTGCCGCCACCGCGCACAATCGCCAGTACCTGCGGCACGGTCGCACGACGGTTGCAGCGCTCAATGGCGCGGATGATCCGATCGGCCGCACCAGCACCCTGGACTGGCACCGCATAGACATCGACCTGCATGCCGCCCCAGCGCTGGCCAATGATCGTCATAAAGTCGGCATAGCCTGCCGCCTGGGGACTACTCACCACGGCAATGTGCTCAGGCCACTCGGGTACTGGCCGCTTGCGTTCTGGAGCAAAGAGTCCTTCTGCACTCAGGCGCTGGCGCAGCAGCTCGAAGTTTTTCTTAATGCTCCCCTGCCCGACTGGTCGCACCTGCTGCACGGTCAGGCTGAATTTGCCGCGCGCCGTGAGCTTCGGCACAGCTTGCACTGCTACCTGCATGCCATCTTCTAGCGCCACCCGGAGCTGCCACACCATCATAAAGCAGCTCACGCTGCCTGTCTCGTCCTTGAGGTCAAAAAAGACAAACTTCCCCTGGCGCACTGCCATACTAGCCACCTCGCCCTCGACCGTTAGTACCGGAAATGCTCCCTCCAGCACCTGGCTCGCACAGGCGAGGAAATCGCTAACGCTCAGTGGTGGGAGGTTTGTCGCGTCCATAGCGCATGATGGTTAGTTGATAAAATGCATAGCCAAACACCAGTGTAGTAACGATGGCAATCACGCGGTAGAGCATCGTCCCAGCGATGGCTTGGCCCTGGCTCACACCTGAAAGCGCCAAGATCCCCACCATGACCGCCTCATACGCACCAGCTCCACCAGGAGTAGCAACAACCACCGCCATGGTCGTGGCCACGCCATAGGCGATGAGAATTGATGCAGGGTTAACCGATACCCCCAGCGATTGGAAGGTCATCCAGAAGGGCAAGATCTCCATAATCGTAAAGATAATACTCCAGACAAAGGGTTGCCATAGCAGCTTCTTGTCGCGCCGTAGCTCGAGGAAGTCGGTGTGGAGGTCGTCGCAGTAGCGCCGCACCGCAGCTTCGTCCATCACTGGCTTTGTGCGCCGCAGGATACGCCGCGCGAAGCTGTTGATCGTCAGCGTGACCTGATGCGCCGCCTTGTGGAGCCGCCGCTGGCTCGTCAGTAAGTATACTCCTAGTAGCGTGATCATCGTCAAGCAAAATACCAGTCCCCCACTCATTAGGATGATCCAGCGGTTCACGCCGCTATCGATCGTCACTATTACCACCGCCACTGCAAGGAACAGCACCACTGCCACAAAGCCCATGACATAGCGCACCATTTGGGCCATTGTCGCACGCCCCGTCGAGACGCCGTATTTGCGTAAGCGCCAGTTAGCGTATGATATACCGCTCAGGCCACCACTGGGAAAGGCGTGGTTGACGAAATTTAGCTCCAGCGACAAGCGCATCAGGGCAAAGGGGCTCACATCGCGCACGAAGCCCTTTTGCCGCAGATATGAGAAGATCATCTCACCCGCTGCTAAATACCCCAACGCCGCCACTGGGAAGACGGCAATCAAGACCCATATATTG
>CALICZ010000056.1 GCA_938049075.1 uncultured Candidatus Saccharibacteria bacterium | reverse complement strand
ACTCGCCGCCTCGACTGGGAGGCGCTGCGCCCCAAGGTGAGGCGCGGCATGCGCAATGCCACGCTGATGGCTATTGCGCCTACCGCCAATATCTCGCACGTGACGGGCACCACTCCAGGGATCGACCCGCAATTTAGCCAAATCTTTAGTCGGAGCACGCTCAATGGCAAATTCCTCGAGGGTAATGCTAACCTTGTGCGCAAGCTCAAAGCACTCGGTTTGTGGGAGGAGCTCAAGGATGAGCTGCTTACTACCCAAGGCGACATCCAGCACATGGAGCAGATCCCCCAGGCGGTGCGCGATGTGTATAAGACGAGCTTTCAGCTGAGCCCGTATGCCTTTATTGAGGTGGCAGCCCGCGCTCAGAAGTGGGTCGATCAAGCGATTAGCCGCAATATGTATTTAGAATCGCGTAATATCGAGGAGTATATTACGATCTACAGCGAAGCCTGGCACCGCGGCCTGAAAACGACGTATTATTTGCACGTGAAGCCACGCCACCAGTCCGAGCAGGTCTCCATTCGCGCTAACAAAACCGAGCAAAAACTTCACCAAGATGCCAAGCGCGTGGGTTTTGGTGGCTTCTACCGCGCACGCAAGAAACGAGAGGAAGGGAAGGAGAAGGAATCGTGAGCCACGAGTATAGCGATATACCAGAGGTAAAGATGGACTCAACAGGTCATCGAAATGCAGAACTGTCAGTTGATGAAACGCAGCGACTGGAGCTTGCACCAGGTAGTGCCCACCATAATGGGAGCGTCGCAGTAGCTGCAGAAGCAAACTACGCAACACCACCGCATTATACGCAAGATACACTTGATGCTGGCTTGGATTCGCCATTTTTCCCAGCACCAAAGACGTCTAAGGAGCCGTGTAAGCAAGACAACAGTTCTGTAGCCAGGCATCACCGAGAAGATATAGAAAAAGAAGTATAAGTTTGGATAGTATAATAATTAATTCGTTTCTTACAAAAACAAGGAGGTAATAATGGGCATTTTAGGATCAGGCGTACGCGATGGCTTACAGCTCAAGCCGGTGCGCTATGACTGGGCGTATCGCCTGTACAACCAAGCGGTGGCTAACACGTGGTTCCCTAATGAGGTGCAGCTGAGCCAGGATTTGGCGGATTTTGAGAAATTGAGCGAGGACGAAAAGCACGCTCTCAAGACGGTAATTAGCTACCTTAATCCTAACGAGCTGCTGATTAATAAATCGCTGGCTTTTGGTATTTATCCTTGCGTGAACGCCGCCGAGTGCCACCTGTATCTTTCGAAGCAGATGTGGGAAGAGGCGAATCACTTTATGACGTTCGAGTATATTATCGAGACCTTCCCGTTTGACCGTGAGGAAATTTATGCGGCCGGCTGGGGTAAAAAATCCCTGGCAGATAAAGCCGCCTTCCAGACCAAATACGTCACGCGCATGATGGAAGAGCGCCCGGATGTGACGACGCTGGAAGGTAAGAAGGACTTTGTACGTAATCTGGTGGCGTATAACATCGTGCTGGAGGGGATTTGGTTCTACAGCGGTTTTATGGTGGGGATGAGTTTCCGCCGCCGCAATCTGCTGCGCAATGTTGGCACGCTGCTCGACTGGGTGACAAAAGACGAAAATCTGCACCTGGAGTTTGGCATTAATCTGCTGCTGACTATTTTGCACGAAAACCCGGATTTGCAAACTGAGGAGTTTGCTGAGGAAATTCGCAGCTTGATTCTCGAAGCTGTTGAGCTCGAGAAAGCGTATAACAAAGATATGCTGCCGCGCGGCATTCTTGGCCTGAACGCCGACTATGTCAACCAATACGTCATGTATATGACCGACCGGCGACTGGAAGAGCTCGGTTTTGAGCCAGAGTACAACGTGACCAACCCGGCCAAGTGGATGGCCGCTGCCAACGATACGCTGGAGCTAGTGAACTTTTTCGAGAGTACGAATACGAGTTATGAGGTGAATACGACGAAGTAGTAGACAGAACAATCTTACTAGTCTACCGGTCTTATGGGAGCTCTCGCTCCATCACCAGACCGAAAATGTTCCGGCCAGATTAATACTACAGCAATCTTCCGCTTGCTAAGTAGCTGGCCTCCAGATATTTTCTTGTCTGGCAATGGAGCGAGAGCGGCCCGCTGATGCAATAAATAATATTCGCAAATTAGATACGAAAGGAATATAGCCACCATGAACACTCTCACGCAAACCATCCTCGACACAGTGCCAGTTGGTGCGCTGGCCACCGTCAATCGTGACCGCACGCCACTGGTGACGCCGCTGCACTTTGTCCGAGTGGGGGATATGATCGCTTGGCTATCGGACCAAGAGGCGCGCCACTCGCACAACGCCTTTCGCACTGGGCGGGCAGAGTTTGTGGTGTGGGATGACGCCAAGCAGGCCGTCTATCTCCACACTACGGTACGCGAAGCCCGCGAGGACGAGGTCGCGGCTATTACCGAGGCATATACGGCTAAGCTGGGAAATTTTCGCCCGCAGTGTGCCCAGCCGCAGTGGTATGTCGCACCGATTGGCCAGCTGGATGATAATTCCACAACAGAAAATTGGGTGCATTACCTTGCGTAAAACGCTATATATAGCGTAGAATAGACATTATAACCACAACGGGTCGGGAGTAATTATTATGACACAAACCACAGCAACAATAACACCAATCACAGATACAACAACGACAACCACCACGCAGGCGCAGACTACCAAGCCCCAGCTGACGGACGATATGACGCTGGAGGAAAAGCTTGACGCTATCGAGCAGGCACTGCTGGCTGCTCAGCAGGTTGCCGTCGACCAAGCAGCGGCGAGTGGCACTCCTGTTATTATGCCAGATCCAGCGGAGCTAACCATGTGCGAGGGCTGCCAATAGGTGGCGCGTATCAATAACCGGCAGAAGCCAGCTACCAGGCTGGTTTTTTGCTGGTATACTGCTTATGGATACATGCTACAATAGAACGCGAGAGGGAGATTGTATGACACAGACACACCAACCAACGTATATTTTTGTCACCGGTGGGGTACTCTCTGGGGTGGGTAAGGGCATCACGGCGGCCAGTATTGGCGCGGTGTTGCAGGCTAAGGGCTTATCTGTCTCGGTGCAAAAGTGCGACCCATACCTTAACGTCGATGCTGGGCTGCTTAACCCCAAGGAGCATGGCGAGTGCTTTGTTACTAAAGATGGAGCGGAGACCGATCTCGACCTTGGCCACTACGAGCGCTTTTTAGATCTTGAACTGACCCAGCGCAATGCTACGCTAGCGGGGCGGCTGCTGCGTGACTTGATCGCCGATGAGCGGGCTGGGAAGTTTGGCGGCCAGACGGTGCAGCTGGTGCCGCACCTTACCCAAGCGATCAAGCGAGCCGTCCACCAGGCGGCAGCAGGGCAGGTGCACATTGTGGAGATTGGTGGCACCGTGGGAGATTATGAGGGGCTAAGCTTCGTTGAGGCAATCCGCGAGTTCTCATTAGAGGTGGGGCGCGAGCACTGCCTCTTCGTCCATGTGGTGTATGTGCCGTTTCTTGCGACGAGCCAGGAGTACAAGACCAAGCCAGCCCAGAATGCCATGGCCGACCTGCGTGGCTTTGGCATTATGCCCGATGTAGTGGCAGTCCGCACTGAGGGTAGCACGGCGCCACCGCGTGGTGTGGCGGATAAGATTGCCATTGCCAGCGGGGTGCGGCCAGAGGGGATCATTATGATGCCAAATGTCGATACGGTCTACAAGGTACCCCTGATGGTGGCGCGCGAATTAGGTCCGGTGCTGGCGAGCTTTACTGGCAATATGACGGTACCAGATATGACGCGTTGGCAGCAGCTCGTCCGGCATGACAGCCAGACCTACCGCCAGCGACTGACGATTGGCCTGGTGGCGAAATATATTGATAATGCCGATACCTATCTCTCCATCACCGAGGCGCTCAAAGCAGCCGCCTGGGCGCACCGCAGCGAGGTAACCATCCAATGGATCAATGCTGAGACAGTGACCGACGCCGCGCTCAGCGCTGTGGATGCTGTGGTGGTGCCCGGTGGCTTTGGCAAGCGCGGGGTAGAAGGGAAGATTGCGGCGGCGAGTTACTGCTTACAGCACAACATACCGTATCTTGGTATATGCTTGGGGATGCAGGTCGCAGTGATTGCTGCTGCCCGCCGTGGTGGCTTGGTGCAGGCTGGCAGTGCGGAGTGTGGCGCTGCGCCAGATGATGCTGTTATCTACCTCATGCCTGACCAGCAGGGCAAGCAATCGACTGGTGGGACGATGCGCCTGGGCAATTACCCAGCGGTGCTGCGGGCTGGCTCGCGCACCGCCAAAACATATGGGACAACAGAGGTTGTGGAGCGTCACCGCCACCGCTATGAGGTGAATCAAGCGCATCTCGCTGCTATTAACGCGGGCGGGGTTGTAGTGTCGGGTACGTCACCCGATGGCAGGCTGGTGGAGTTCGTCGAGGCACCGACCTGCGACTACTTTGTTGCGACTCAGGCTCACCCAGAGTTTACCTCGCGGCCATTCCGAGCTCATCCCCTCTTTGCTGGTTTAGTGCAGACGGCGCTCAAGCGGCAGAAGCGGATGCAGAAGGGCAAGGCGTAAACCTTCTCGCTACGCTTACGCTATTCTTGCGCCGCATCTGTTGTATACTATAATCATGGAACAGACGATTCGTGATGCAGTATATACTCTTTATCAACAAACACCGCCGGTGGAGCTGACGCGGCCGGAGCCGACATTTGGTGATTTTGCGACCAATGTCGCACTCAAGCTTGCTAAGCCACTGGGCAAGAAGCCGCGCGAGATTGCCGAGGAGGTGGCGGCGGTGCTGCGCCAGACTGGCCAGTTTTCTGATGTGAGCGTGGCTGGCCCGGGTTTTATTAATCTCCGCCTGAGTGACGCAGCGTTGTGGCAGGCGGCCAATACCGCACCGCAGCAGATCTATGGCGGCATGCGCTACACGCTGGAATACAGCTGCCCCAATGCCTTTAAAGAGTTGCACACTGGCCACTTGTACCAGACGGTGTATGGCGATATATTAGCGCGGATCATTGAGTCGGTTGGCGCGGCGGTAGACCGAGCTAGCTTTGGTGGTGATGTTGGCCTGCACGTTGCTAAGTGCTTATGGGGGATGCGTCATACGCTAGGTGGTGAGCTACCAGAGAAGTTAACAGAGGTAGAGAGTGATGTCTTTGCTCGGGCACGGTGGATTAGCCAGGCCTATGTGATCGGTGCTAAGGCGTACGAAGAGAGCGAGACGGCGAAGCAAGAGATTATTGAGTTTAACAAGCTAGTCTACAGCTACCACGAGCATGATGAGCACAATACGCCACTGGCTCAGATCTATTGGACGACGCGCCAGTGGAGCTTGGATTACTTCGATGCCTTCTATACGATGATTCAGGTTGATCATCTTGACTATATCCCCGAGAGTAGCACTGCACCGATTGGCCTCGCCGTGGTGCACGAGCAGCTGGAGCGGGGGAATTTGCAGCGGTCTGAGGGGGCAGTGGTCTTCGTCGGTGACCCTGCTAAGCATCTGCACACCCGCGTCTTTGTGACGTCCAACGGCCTGCCGACGTACGAGACAAAGGATATTGGCGTTATCTGGAAAGAAGTAGCAGACTACCACTTCGACCACCGGATTCTCATCACTGGCAACGACCAAAAGGAGTATATGCGCGTGGTGTATGCTGCGGCAGAGCTCTTCCGGCCTGAACTAGCCGGGCGGATGACCCACCTGACCAATGGTACGGTGCGCTTTGGTGATGGTAGCAAGATGAGTTCGCGCCTGGGTAATGTGGCGCGAGCGGCCGATGTGCTTGCCATCGTTCAAGAGCGCGTCGCACGCCTCACCGCAGACCCAGTGGTGCAGCGCCAGGTGGCATTGGGGGCGATCAAGTACGCCTTTGCGAAGTATCGTATGGGCAATGATATCGCCTTTGATATGGATGAGACGGTGAGCCTGCAGGGCAATTCTGGCCCCTACATTCAATACGCTCATGCTCGGGCGTGTAGCATCCTAGCCAAGGCGAGTGCCGAGCCTGCCGAGCCTGCCGAGCCAACCGATTGCACTGATGACGAGCGCCTGCTCCTGCGCAAGCTGAGCGAATATCCAGAGGTCGTCGAGAAGGCCGCTCGCGAGTATCTTGTGCATGGCATCTGCCACTACCTCTATGAGCTTGCCCAAGAATTTAACCGCTTCTACGAGAAAAACCGTGTCGTTGGCAGCCCGCGCCAGGCTGAGCGCCTCAGCCTGCCGCAGCGCTACCGTGACACTCTGGCTGCTGGCCTTGCTCTGCTCGGTATCGAAGCGCCGGAGCGGTTGTAGTGGGTGAGCGTACGCCACACACCAGCCCATCCGCCCTGCACGAGCCACTGGCAGCAGAGCTTATGACGCCAAGAAAGAGTATAGCGGCGGGTAATATCGAGATTGGCCGCGAGCGTTTGCTTGACTCAAAGCAGCTCAAGATTATTGGCACAGCCTACGAGCAGTCGCCGCCGACCTTTGATGACGCTATTGAGGCGGCAATTTTGGTAGGGAGTTTAGTGCGCCAGACGCTTGAATTTGCACCGACCACTGATGGCACGCCACTTCTAACTGCTGAAAGTATTGCCGAGCGTGAGACAGCCAATTGTTATGGCTATACTATTGTGGCATCGGAGTGCCTCGATCAGATTAAGGGGTTAGAGCATTATATCGGATACGCTAATCAGCATGCCGTAATTATGTTGTTTGACCGGCCGAGTCAGCGCTCATTTTTGCTTGATGTACCCACGAAGGAGCTATGC
Source organism: uncultured Candidatus Saccharibacteria bacterium (assembly GCA_938049075.1). Lineage (GTDB taxonomy): Bacteria > Patescibacteriota > Saccharimonadia > Saccharimonadales > Saccharimonadaceae > Saccharimonas. The sequence goes on along the minus strand of CALICZ010000056.1, from coordinate 3,830 downwards.
AAAGAAACAACAGAGGCGATAAGCGGAAAAGACCCGCAAGATCAGTTGATGAGTGGCGAGCTTCGCGCAGTGAATTGGCTACAGACAAGCGAACTAGTGAAGAATCTCCCACCGTCAATCAATCGTGATGCTTTTGTTTCATCTCGCCCATGGCTCAATTTTGCTGATGTTAACAGCCAGCAGTATCGTGATGGTGACACGCGAAACAGTTTGCTACAACTTATCACACTGCCATCTATCCCTGGGCGTGAGCTGTTGCGTGTTCATTATGATGCAATTATCCATAATCGTCATGACGAATTTGGCACTGCATACGAAAGTTTGAGCCTGCTACCAGGCATCTACCCAGATGTCGATCGACGCAACAACCTGAAAGAGGCCAACCAGCTGTGCAAAAAGCTTATTGCCCAGGGTATGGGTGAGCAAGCAATTGAATTAGCGCAGGCTGTCCATGCGAGCCTTTCGCCAGGAGACACGACAGTTAATCGCTTTTTCCTTGGCGATACACTGCGCAAAGTAGCGACTGCCTCGGGTAATGCCGAGCTTATCGAGCAAGCGATACAGACGTACGAACACCCATTTGTTATCTTTGATGATAATGCAGATAATATCGCGACTCCATCACAACACTTATCGCGCGGCTTCAAAGACCTACAGCGCAATAAAGTCAACAAAGCACGCGAACAAGCTAAGCGAATGAAGCAATAATGAAACAGCGACCGTAGGATAGAAAGGGTGAGTGTTCTTGATGGTGATAGTAGAGCGTAGCACTTAGGCAGAAGCGCATCGATGGCATATAGTAAAGCAGGGGAGTGCTTAGCAATAAAGAATATTAGCGTTTAATTCTGAGAAATGAATCATTTTGCGCCATAGAACACCACCAACACAGGACCACTAGCAATTAATGCAGAATATGCTATAATTTGAATAAACAATGGTTAATAAGGAGAACCTATGGCAGAACGAACAACAACCAAAACCAAAGCAGCTGCTGCAAAGAAGCCTGCTGCACGCCGCACCCCACGCAAGGCTGCCCAAGAGGCTGCAGCTGCTGCCCAAGCGATGGAGCAGAAGATGAAGAACAGCCACCTCGGTGGCTTTGCGGACTTCATCCGTGAGCAGGGCGTCGTTGGCCTGGCTGTTGGTTTGGCGATTGGTACTGCTGCTGGCGATACGGTTAAAAAATTAGTTCAGGGGTTCATTAGCCCAGTGGTGCAGTTCATCGTGGGGTCGCAGAAGGGGCTCGAGGCTGCTAGTACGCATATTGAGATTGCTGGACGCAGCGCTGACTTCGCGTGGGGAGCTTTCGTGAGCTCGCTGATCACCCTGATCGCCACAGCATTTGTCATCTACCTGATCATCCACCTGCTCAAGCTCGACCGCTTGGACAAGAAAAAAGACTAAAGAGGCGAGAAGCCTTAGAGCGATTAATCACACCCACCCGGGTGTGATTTTTCTATGGTGAATAATAAACTTGCGCACTACCCAAACACCTACTGAGCGTGAACATATGATTGAATAATTCGGAAATAACAGGGGTAGGAGAGAGGATTTACCTCATAATTATATCCTGGAATAAGGAGGTGGGAAGGCAAGTAAAGACACCTGAATAAAAAAGTAGTACACTAACTTGTGTATTAGTAAAGGAGATGTGTAGTGAAAAATGAGCGGTATCGCTCTTTGTGTGGTATACTATGTTTTTACGGTTTGACCACGATGATGCGAACGCCTAAAGATATACTGCCATCTTTCAATCACGACCCAGCGCTCCAACTACTCCAAACGGCACGCCGTCGCTTTGAGGCGGAGACAGGCACTCATGAGATATATGAGTATGCTGTGTCTGCTGAGCAGATGCAGCGCGCGCCGCTCGAGGTGCCGCTTGATGATATCCCTGAGTATATTGGTATCAAGGGTGGTGCAGCACGCACTGTGTTGGCATTGCTGATTGAACATACTGCACCGCTCGTACCACCACGCGATATTGATCTTGTCGTGCTTGGTGATAGTGTGGATCGCCAAGGCTATGATGCCGCAGTGGTTGAGCACACAGCCCAGGCGCTTGCTGCGCACTGCTCGCCGCGTGATGCTCAGTATGGGTATGGGGCTGAGTATATTGGATCGATTGATGACTATATGGGTGCACATGATTTTACGATCAACCAAGTGTTGCTGACAAAAGAGCGCCACGAATGGCTTCTCTATACAACAACCCAGGCAGTTATTGACATGGCTCAGCATATCATTCGGCCAACGTACTACGAGCATAATGCGCACCATCATCTTGGGAGTAAGCTTGCACTCAAGGCTGTGCGGTTACTTGCTGAGTTGCAGACCCAGGGTATTGCTGAGGCGCGGATCGAGGGACTTGATCTGCGCCATGATGTTTATGGCGATCCAACGGATGATTACTTTATGCAGGCATTACAGCTTGATAAAGCACTTGAGCGAGGCTATCCGGTTGCTGAGCAGTATGTTGCGAACTTGCGGCGGTTTGGCCTTGCACCTGATATGCCATATGATACGGTTGAATCGCTCTACCAGCAGCTCGTCGAGTGCGTTCAGTTTGAACCGTCTATAGGGGCACGTGCAACGCTTGCGTATGGCATGACACAGCAAGACAGTGAGGAGGTTGCACGGTTGATGAAGCAAGTCCCTGATCGATATGCCCGTGATTATGTCTGACCGCAAAACGTAGTATACTAGAAGCATGAAACCAAGCTTCAAACCAAAACGGATTTTGTGGGTAGACCTTGAGATGACGGGGCTGGACCCTACCACGGATGAAATACTAGAAGTGGCGGCGATTGTGACGGACTGGACTTTTGCCGAGATTGCAACGTACGAAGGGGTGGTGCACCATGATGCAGCTAAGCTCACGCGTCTTCTCGACGGTAACGCCAGCTTTTGGGATCAGCACCCGGCGGCGCGGCGTGGGCTCGAGGAGCAGAATGCTCAGGGCAAGCCGCTGGCAGAGGTCGAGCAAGAGCTGCTGGCGTTTTGTGATGAACAGTGTGCTGGCGAGGGGCGGATATTGCTGGCGGGGAACTCCATCCACCAAGATCGCCGCTTTATCGACCACTGGTGGCCGCAGCTAGCGCAGCGTTTGCATTACCGCATGCTGGATGTGAGCGCCTGGAAGGTGGTGATGGAGGGTAAATACGGTAAGAAATTTGCCAAGCCAGAAGACCACCGCGCGCTGGAGGATATTCGTGGCAGCATTATGGAGCTGCGCTATTATTTGCAAAAGGTCGCTCTGTGATGCCCGAGCTGTGGCGCGATATTACGATCGACACAATTGAGCAGCGACGGGCGCTGCTAAGCGAACTGCACCTGCCTGAGCTGCAGGCCCGCATGGTGCGCGAGCATCGCTGGCTGCCACAGGCGATAGAAGGGGAGGCGTGGCTGCTGCTGACGCTGGATATACCATACGTCAGTCGGCACAATGTGAAGTACCACACTATTACCATTTTGCTCAGTAACACCGAGATTATTACGCTGCACCAGGGCGAGCTAGATGATGAACTCATTCAGCGCATTACTGCGCTGCAACCCAGTCACACGACGCCATCGCTTATTCTGGCGACTATTGCCCAGTTTTCTATTGAGCAATTTATGCCGTTGCTCAACCATATCGACGATGTGACCGACCAGCTGGAAGATACAATGATCCGCACTCCAGATAATCAGCAGCTCCAGCAGCTCTTTGTGTACAAGCGTCAGTTAGCCGACCTGCGCAAGGTGGTGCTCCCTTTGATGAATGTGCTCAATGGCCTCAGTAACGGCCGCTATGCCTTGTTTGACAAAAAATGCGCCGTGTATGTGCGCGA